>DASSQK010000050.1:0-17823 GCA_035702555.1 Gaiellaceae bacterium
CCGCCCGACCGGCCCCGTGGACATCCGCCGGGTCGAGGGCGGCATCTTCAACTGGGGGGCCGACATGAACTACGAGAACAACCCCTACGAGCTCGGTCTCGACCGGCTCGTCGACCTGGACTCCGACGCCGACTTCGTCGCGCGGGAGGCGCTCGCCAGGATCCGCGACGAGGGCGTGAAGCAGAAGATCGTCGGCGTCGAGATCGAGGGCGAGCGCCTGGAGATGAACGCCACGACGTGGCCCGTCTCGGCCGAGGGCGCGAGCGGAAGGGTGACCTCGGCCGTCTACTCGCCGCGGCTGGAGAAGAACATCGCGTACGCGTGGCTGCCGGTCGACCACACCGAGGCGGGGACGCAGGTCACCGTCGAGACGCCCGACGGCGACCGTGGGGCGACGGTCGTGCCGCTGCCCTTCTTCGACCCCGAGAAGCAGATCCCGAAGTCGTAGCGGAGGCTTTGGCGGAACGGTGCTCGCTCTGGGGGTGCGATGGTCGTTCCGAGGCAAGGACGCATGGAGCGTTCGTACCTGGAAGGTACGGGCGCGACTGAGGACGCAGCATCGGGGCGAGCAGCGCGGCCCCAGAGCCTCGTCACTGTTTCGTCAAAGGCTCCTGTTACCGCCGTGTCGGTAGGAACGGCGTTCTATCCCCGCTCCGCGCCGCTCAACCGCAAGCTGCAGTGGCGGGAGTGGTCGGGCTACCTCGCCGCGAGCGCCTACCACGAGTCCCACGAGATCGAGTACAACGCCATCCGCGAGGCGGCCGCGCTGATCGACGTCTCGCCGCTCTACAAGTACCTGGTCTCCGGCCCGGACGCGATGCGGCTCGTCGACCGCGTGATCACCCGCGACGCGAACAAGCTCGCGGTCGGCCGCGTCTACTACACGTCGTGGTGCAACGAGGAGGGCCGCGTCGTCGACGACGGCACGGTCGCGCGCCTCGACGAGCAGCGCTACCGCTGGACGGCCGCCGATCCCTCGCTGCGCTGGTTCCGGCTGAACGCGCGCGGCCTGGACGTCGAGATCGAGGACGTGAGCGAGCGCGTGGCCGCGCTGGCCGTGCAGGGCCCGCTGAGCCGCGCAGTGCTCGAGGCCGCGACCGGGACCGCCCTCGGCGACCTCCGCTACTTCGGCAGGCGCGCCGCGAAGGTGGGCCGCCTCGAGGTCGACGTCTCACGCACGGGCTACACCGGCGATCTCGGCTACGAGGTCTGGGTCGACAGCTCGCAGGCGGTCGAGCTCTGGGACGCGCTCGTGCAGGCCGGCCGTCCCTACGGCGTCACGCCCGCCGGCATGCTCGCCCTGGACATCGCGCGGATCGAGGCGGGGCTGATCCTGATCGAGGTGGACTTCGACTCCGTGCGGCGCGCCATGATCCCCGAGCAGTCGTACTCGCCCTTCGAGCTCGGCATCCTCGGGCACTTCGTCGACTTCGAGCAGGAGGCGGACTTCGTCGGCCGCCGCGCGCTCGAGCGGGAGCAGGAGCGGGGAGGGCCGCCGCGCCGCCTCGTCGGCCTCGAGCTCGAGTGGGAGCCGCTGGAGGAGCTGTACCGGAAGCGGGGGCTGACCCCGACGCTCGAGACGGCCGCCTCGCGCGAGGCGGTTCCGCTCTACGCGCGCGGGCGCCAGGTCGGCAAGGCGACGAGCACGACGTGGAGCCCGATCCTGAAGCAGGTGGTCGCGCTCGCGTCGGTCGCCGCGGGCCACAGCGCCGCGGGGACGAGGCTGGAGGTCGAGTGGACGGTGGAGGCGCGCCGCAGCCGCGTTCCGGCGACGGTGGTCGACCTCCCGTTCTTCAACCCGAAGCGGAAGACGGCGACGGACGCCGCGTGAGCGGCGCCGTGCCCGCTCCGGCCGCAACGTCACCGCGCTCGACCCGGGCGGCGCGCCGCCTGATCGCGCCGCTCGCGCTCGCGCAGTTCATCTGCAGCTTCGCGGGCTCGAACATGAACGTGATGATCAACGACATCAGCCGCGACCTGGACACGACCGTCAAGGGCGTCCAGACGGCGATCACCCTCTTCCTCCTGATCATGGCCATCCTGATGATCCCGTGCAGCAAGCTGACCGACCGCTGGGGCCGCAAGCGTTGCTTCCTCTGGGGCCTGACGCTGTACGGGATCGGCGCGCTGCTGAGCGCGGTCTCGCCCGGGCTGGGCGTCCTGATCCTGGGCAACTCGGTCTTCGAGGGCGTCGGGACCGCGCTGCTGATCCCGCCGGTCTACATCCTCGCGACGCTCTGGTTCGACGACATGACCTCGCGCGCCTGGGCGTTCGGCGTGATCAGCGGGCTCGGCGGGATCGGCGCCGCGGCCGGGCCGCTGATCGGCGGGCTGATCACGAGCGGCATCAGCTGGCGCGCCGCGTTCGTGTTCCAGGCGCTCGTCGTCGCGACGATCGTCCTCCTGAGCCGCCGCCTCGAGGACCCGCTCCCGGCCGACCCGGCGCGCCCCTTCGACGGCGTGGGCGCCGCTCTCTCCGGCGTCGGGATGTTCTTCGTCGTGTTCGGGATCCTGCAGGCCGGCAGCAACAACGTGCTCTTCGGCGTGCTCCTCGGCGTGGGCGCGCTCTTTCTGGCGGCGTTCTTCCTCTACATCCGCCGCCGCGAGCGGCGCGGGGAGGAGCCGCTGCTCTCGACCGGCCTCTTCAGGAACCGCACCTGCAACCTCGCCCTGGTGACGCAGAACGTCCAGTGGCTGCTGCTGATGGGCTCGTCCTTCGTGGTGTCGGTCTACCTGCAGGAGGTCCGCGGCTACAGCGCGATCAAGACCGGCGTCATCTTCACCGCCGCGACGCTCGGGATCCTCTTCTCCTCGCTGGCCGCGGAGCGGCTCGCGAAGCGGTTCCCCCAGCGGACGCTGATCGTCTCCGGCTTCGTCGTCACCCTGGCTGGGATCGTCCTCCTGCTGGCCCTCGTCCCGTCCTGGGGCAGCATCTGGGCGTTCGTGCCGGGGCTCGCTCTCGTCGGCCTCGGCCTCGGCGGGATGCTGACCCCGTCGGTGAACGTCGTCCAGTCGAGTTTCCCCGAGGCGCTGCAGGGCGAGATCTCGGGCCTCTCGCGCAGCGTCTCCAACCTCGGCTCGTCGTTCGGCACCGCGATCGCCGGGACGATCCTCGTCTCCGTGATCGCCCCCGGGAACCGCGCGTACGCCTGGGCGATGGTGGCGCTGGTCGTCTTCGGCGTCGTCGGCCTGGGAGCCGCGCTGCTCCTTCCGGCCAGGGTGCAGCGGGCTTAGGAGACTTTGACGAAACAGTGACGAGGCTCTGGGGCGTGCACCGTTCCGCCAAAGCCCCCAAGGCCGCCCGCGTCAGAACTCTTCCCGCGAGTACGCCGGCTCGGGCAGCGGCGAGGCGGCGCCGACCTCGTCGAGCACGGGCGCGTGCACCGGCACGCCTGCCCGCGGGATCACGAGCGCGACCGCGCCGGCGCAGGCCGCGACCACCGCCGAGACGGCGAACGCGTGCGTGAACCCCGCGTCGGTGGGGACGCCGGCGACCGCGCTGCCGGCGAGGATCGTGGCCGAGACCTGTGAGCCGAGCGACGAGCCGACCGACCGCACGAGCGCGTTGAAGCCCGTCGCCTCGCCGGTCTGCTCCGGCGGAACGGCTTCGATGATCAGGTTCGGCATCGCCGCGAACGCGAGCCCGATCCCGGCCGACATCACGACGCTGAAGGCGACGACCTCGGCCTGCGTCCCGTGCGCGGCGGCGAGGAGGGCAAGGCCGAGCGCCGTCAGGAAGCCGCCGAGCGCGAGCGGCACCTTGTTGCCGACGCGGCCGCCGAGGATCCCCGAGAGCGGGCCGAACGCGAGCATCATCAGGCAGCCCGGCACGAGGAGGAGCCCTGCGCGCGTCGCGTCGTCGCCGAAACCGTAGCCGGTCGAGGTCGACGTCTGCGCGAGCGTCGGGATCAGGATGAACGAGCCGAACATCCCGTAGCCGACGAGCAGCGTGGCCACGTTCGTCAGGAGCACGGGCGGCCGCGCGAGCGCCTCGACATCGGCGAGCGGCTCCTCGGTCCGGCGCTGCAGCGCGACCCAGAACGCGAGCACGGCGAGGCCCGCGCCAATGAGCACGAGCGTGCGGGTGCTCGTCCAGCCGACGCTGTGCGCCTGCGAGATCGCGATCAGCGGCAGCACGAGGCCGACCGCGAGCACGAGCGCGCCGCGGATGTCGAGCCGGGCCGGCGTCCTGATCGGCGACTCCGGCACGAGCAGCTCCGTCGCGATCGCCGCGCCGAGGCCCATCGCCGCGCCGAGCCAGAAGATCCAGTGGTACGAGACGTAGTCGACGAGTAGCCCGCCGAGGACGAGCCCGAGCCCGCCGCCGATCCCAGCGATCGCCGACATCAGGCCGATTCCGCGCGCGACCCGGTCGCGCGGGAACTCGTCCCGCACGATCGCGAAGCAGAGCGGGAAGATCCCGCCGCCGACGCCCTGGATCACCCGGCCGGAGACGACGACCCACAGGCTGGCCGAGACCGCGGCGACGACGGAGCCCGCCGCGAACGCGAGCAGCGCCACCACGAGCAGGCGCCGCTTGCCGTAGATGTCGCCGAGCCGCCCGACGAGCGGGGTGAAGACCGCGGCCGAGACGAGGTACGCGGTGAGCGTCCAGGTGACGCCGCTCTCGTCGGTGTGCAGCGCGCCCATCAGGTCCGGGATCGCCGGGATGACGGTCGTCTGCGCGAGCGCGTAGGCGAGCGCGGCCAGGCCGAGAATCGACAGCGTGCGCGTGGTGTGCGGGCGCTGGGCGGTCGCGTCGCTCACGGGCTGCACGGTACCGGCGCCGGTAGCGTGCTCCCGCGTGGGCCTGACGCAGTACTACACGGCGACGAGCCTCGACGGCTTCATCGCGGACGCGGACAACTCGCTCGAGTGGCTGTTCAGGCAGCAGCAGGACCGCCGCGGCCCGCTCAACTACGACAAGTTCATCTCGGGGGTCGGAGCGCTGGCGATGGGCGCGACGACCTACGAGTGGATCCTCGAGCACGAGTTCGCGGGCAAGGAGCCCTCGGAGTGGAAGTGGCCCTACGACGTGCCCGCGTGGGTGTTCACGCATCGCGAGCTGCGGGTCGTCCCGGACGCGGCGATCGAGCTCGTGAGCGGCGACGTGGCCGCGGTGCACGAGCGGATGGGCGCCGCCGCGGGCGAGCGCAACCGCTGGATCGTCGGGGGCGGCGACCTCGTCGGCCAGTTCGCCGACGCGGGGCTGCTCGACGAGGTGATCGTCTACGTGGCGCCGGTCACGCTCGGCGCCGGTGCGCCGCTCCTGCCGCGCACGCTCGACCTGCGGCTCGAGGAGGCCGAGCGCAACGGCGACTTCGTCTGCGCGCGGTTCTCCGTCGCGCGCGGAGGTGACGATGAGCGCGCGTGAGGGCGGCTGTTCGTGCGGGGCGGTGCGCTACCGGCTCGCGTCGGAGCCGCTGTTCGTGCACTGCTGCCACTGCCTCAACTGCCAACGGCAGACCGGGAGCGCGTTCGTGATCAACCTGCTGATCGAGTCCGACCGCGTCGAGCTGCTCGCCGGCCGGCCCGCGCCGGTCGACGTGCCGCGCGACGACGGCAGCGTGCAGCGGGTCTATCGCTGCCCGGCCTGCCAGGTCGCGGTGTTCAGCGAGTACGGCGGGCCGGCGGTGAAGTTCGTGCGCGCCGGCACGCTGGACGAACCTGCGAGCGTGGCGCCGGACGTCCACATCTACACGAGGTCGAAGCTGCCGTGGGTCGAGCTGCCGGAGTCGGTGCCGGCCGTCGACGTCTACTACGACGCGGACGAGCTCTGGCCGCCCGAGAGCCTGCAGCGGCTGCGCGCCGCGCTGTCCTAGCGCCAGTCGACCGAGACGACCTCGACCGGCTGGTCGAAGCCTCTCAGCGACGCGGCGCGCGGCGGTGAGAGCCGGAACGACGGCTCGAGGCCGTCGATCGTCTCCCGGCTGACGAGGATCTCGCCGCCGCCCGCGGCCGCGCCGATCCGCGCCGCGACGTGGACGCTCTGCCCGCCGTAGTCGCCCAGGCTCGCGCCGGTCTTGAACGCCGTGCCCGCGTGCGCGCCGATCCTCACCTCGGGCTGGAACACCTCCGAGCGCAGCGCCCGCTGGATCGCGACCGCGGCGTCGAGCGCGCCACGGGCGTCGGCGAACGACGCGAAGAAGCCGTCGCCCGTCTGCTTGATCACCTCGCCGCCGCTCTCGGCGATCTGCGAGCGGACGAGCCGGTCGTGCTGGGCGAGCAGCTTCCGCCAGCGCTCGTCGCCGAGGGTCTCGAGCAGCCTCGTCGAGTCGACGATGTCCGTGAAGAGGAAGGTGCGGCGCGCGTCCACGCGGCCGAGCAGCTCGTCGGCGCGGGCCTCGTCGAGCTTCGCCCCGAGCCGCTCGAACGTCGTGTGCGCCGCCTGCAGCTCCAGGGTCGCCGCGTGCTCGTCGCCCTGGCCCCGGAACGCGACGCCGAGCAGGAGGCGCGCCTGCGCCGTCTCGTACGGGGCGCCGATCCCCTGCCACTCGTCCCGCGCGCGCCCGAGCTCGCGAGCCGCGGCGTGCCAGTCCCCTTCGGCGAGCGCGATCTGCCCGAGGGTGAAGTGCACCGTGGCGTCGAACGCCGGCGCCCGCCGGTCGCCGATCTTGTAGGAGTCGACGATCCCCTGGAGCTCGTCCGCGGCCGAGCGGGCCGCGTCGAGATCGGCCGCTGCGATCGCGATCTCGGCCTGCGCGGTCAGCGCGGCCACCCGCGCCAGCGGCTCGTTCAGCTCCGCGAGGCGCCGCGTGATCCCGGCGACGGCGCTGTCGACGCGCCCCTGGGCGAGCTGGAGGAGCGCGAGCCCCGGCTGCGGCGAGCGCCCGAGCTCGTCGGCGGCGCGGTACGCCTCCTCGGCGGCGGCGAAGTCGCCGCGCCGGCGGCGGATCTCGCCGATCTCGTAGTAGCCGCCCGCGGTGATCAGGCGGTCGAACTCCTGCAGCTCCTCGCACGCGGCCAGCGCCGTCTTCTCCGCCTGGGGCCAGTCGCCGCGCAGGCGCATGATCTCGGCCCGGTGGATGCGGCAGGCGCCGGGGAAGCCGTTCATGTCGCCCTGCTCGCACCAGCGGCTCGCGGCCTCGGTCCACTCGGCGGCGCGGCGGTAGTCGCCCACGTTCTGGCAGGACGAGATCGTCACGCAGTAGACGAGCCCGGTCGCGAGCGGCCTTAGCTCGCCGGAGACCGCCGAGGTGCTCGCCTCGTCGAGGATCGCGAGCCCCTGCTCGACGTCGCCGCGCTGCACGAACGCCCGGCCCTTCCCGACGAGCGCCAGGACCTGCGTGTCCCGGTCGCCGGTGCGCGCGGCGATGTCGTGCGCCCTGTCGAGCTCCGGGAGCGCCTTGCCGAGGTCGCCCTCCGCGAGCAACGCGGCGATCCCGCGCGAGAGCGCGAGCACGCCGTGCTCCGCGGCCTCCGGCAGGCCATCCAGCAGGCGCTCGGCGTTCGCGAACCAGCCGCGGGAGACGGCGAAGGCGCCGCGGTTCAGGTGATCCCAGGAGAGCGCCAGCGCGAGACGGGCGGCGCCGAGCTTGTCGCCCGCGGCAGAGAAGCCTGCGTAGGAGCGCTCGCGCAGGCCGATCGCCTCGGTCATCCGCCCGGTCCACCAGGCCGCGTCGGCGAACTGCTCGAGGTCGTCGGGGGTGAGGCCGGAGGCGTCCGAGCCGGAGTAGGCGTCGTAGGCCTCGCGCCAGGAGTGGCGCCCGGCTGCCCTGCGCGCGTCGTCGACGACGCCGGTCATCTGTCAAACGTACCGGCCGCCGCTCGTTTGCACGAGAGGAAACGTGGCCGCCGGCGCGAAACCCCGTGCCGAACGCTGGCACGCGAAAGGAGCATGATGGCAACGTCGGAACGGTGGTCCGGGTGGATCTCCTTCGCCGGCCTGATGATTCTCATCATCGGCGGCCTGGACTTCTTCGAAGGGCTGATCGCGGTGATCCGCGGCCAGTACTACGCGGTCACCCCGAACCAGATCGTGGTCGTCGACCTCACGACGTGGGGCTGGATCATGATGATCTGGGGCGTCCTCCTCGTCCTCGCAGGCCTCGGCCTGCTCTCGGGGGCGACGTGGGCCCGCTGGTTCGCGATCGTGGTGGGGAGCCTCAACGTCATCGCCCAGCTCGGCTTCGTGGGCAGCTCGCAGTACCCGCTGTGGGCGCTGACGGTGCTCGCCCTGACGGTGGTGGTGCTGTACGCGCTGATCGTCCGCTGGGACGAACACGCTCGAGCCGCACGCTAGAACGCCCCGGCGCGAGGGGGACCGGCCGGTCCCCCTCGCGCGCGACGGCTACCGCGTCGCGTTCGGCGTCGCCGAGAGCCAGCTCGGGTTCGCCTTGTAGGCGCCGTCGAAGGTGATCTGCGTCGGCGGCCTGACGAACGTCATCGCGGACGTCGGAGTCTCCGTCGTGAAGAGCTCCGTCGCGCCGGTGGCGTCGCTCACGTAGGCGATCTGCCGGCCGGTCGGCGAGAACGCGGGATGCGTCTCGCTGCTGGCGCCGTACGTCACCTGCACCAGCCCGGTGCCGTCGGCGTTGACCATCCAGACGTCCTGCGAGGCCATCCGGTCGCTCGTGAACGCGATCCGGCTTCCGTCCGGCGCCCAGGCCGGATCCATGTCGCCGGCACCGCGGAGGCTCCCGGTCAGCTGGGTCGTCTTCCCGCTTGCGACGTCGAGCAGGTAGAGCTGCGCGACGCCCCAGGGGAGCCCGGTGCGGAAGAAGGCGACCGTGCGCCCGTCGGGCGAGACGGCCGGCCCGAGGTTCTGGACGGGGGCGGTCGTCGTCGTCAGCTGGAAGACCTTCGTGCTGTTCGCCGAGACGGCGTACAGGTCGAAGTTCCCGTCGCGGTTGCTGGTGAAGTAGACGACGTTCCCCCGCGACCAGCTCGGATGGCAGTTCCAGGTCTCACGGGAGACGCCGGGGAGCAGCGAGTGCACCGGCTGCGTCCCGTCGGCGCGGACGACCATCAGGTCGGCGCCGCCCTTCGTGTACTGGCGCTCGAAGGCGACGTAGTCGCCGGTCGGCGACCACACCGGCTGCACGTCGGTCCTGAGGCCGATCGTCTTGTCGTGGGTGAGGTTGAGCACGGCCTTGGCGTCGATCGAGTAGACGTCCGCCTGGCCGTCCCACGTGCTCGTGTAGGCGATCTTGCCGTCGATCGAGACCGGAGCCGGGGTCGGCACCGAGCCCGCGCCGGCGGTCAGCGCGCCCGCGGCCGCGGCGACGGCGAGGGCGGCAATCGCCCATCGCAGCTTCATGTTGTCCACCTCCCTAGGGGGTTGTCTCCGGACCCTCTCGCGCGCGGTCGCCGCTGCCATCGGGGCGATGCCGGGTCGCGGTCAGTGGAAACGCGTACCCCTGCGAGACCGTGAACTTGACGCGGATGCGCCAAGCGGGCCCGGAGGCGCCACGGCTTTCATCGGGCGATGCGCCGCGCGACTGCCGTCCTGCTCTGCTCGCTGTGCGCCGTGGGCGTGCTCGCGCTCGCCGCGGGGCGCGCGCAGGCGGGCCCGAGGCGCGCGGTGCGCTCGGCTCACGCTGCGAAGCAGGCCCGGCTGCGCGCGCGCAGCCGTGTCGTCATGGTCGCCTGGCGCGCCGTCGGCATCCCGTACCGGTGGGGAGGCTCCTCGCCGCGCGGCGGCTTCGACTGCTCGGGCCTGACGCGGTGGGTCTACGGCCACGTCGGCGTCTCGCTGCCGCACTCATCCTCGGCGCAATGGCGCTACGGGCGGCGCGTCTCCCGCCGTGCGCTGCGACCCGGCGACCTGCTCTTCTTCTCGGGCCTCGGCCATGTCGGCATCTACCTCGGACACGGCGCCGTGATTCACGCGCCGCGGCCCGGAGCGCGCGTGCGGTTCGAGCGGCTCCGCGGCTGGCTCGGCTCGAGCTTCTACGGCGCGCGGCGCTTCGGCGTCCTCGGCTGAGCTGCGGCGCCGAGCCGCGCGGCGAGCTGGGCGAGCTGCTCGCGTAGCTCGTCGGGGCGCACGACCTCGAACTCCGCGCCGAGTCCCGCCAGCATCCCCGCCGCCCACTCGAGCGAGTCGGCCTGCAGCCGCAGGCGCGTGCGCGCCCCCTCTGCGGAGAGCTCGCCCATCGTCGCCGGGATGCGCGCGGCGAGCTCCTCGAGCGGCGCGTCCAGGAGCACCTCGACCGGCCAGCCCCACGGCACCCGGGCGAGCATGCGCACGACGTGGTCGACCGGATCGAAGCCCGGCTCGGGCGGCGCGACCGGGTCGCCGATCTCCGCGTGCGCGATCCGGTCGGCGCGGAAGGTGCGCGGCTCGGGGTCGCCGGGGTTCCGCGCCGGGACGTACCAGCGCCCGCGGCGCGCCACGAGGCCGAGCGGCTCGATCTCGCGCGTGCTCTGCGTCCCGTCGCCTCGCGTGTAGCCGATTCGCAGCGAGCGCTTTCGCCGGACGGCCTCGCTGATCACGAGCAGCGTCTCGCTCGAGGCCGGAGTGGGGCGGGGCTCGCCCAGCAGCCGCACCTCGTCGCGCAGGCGCTGCACGCGGCGCGTCAGGCGCTCGGGCAGCACGCGGCCGATCTTCGTCAGTGCACCCTCCGCGCCGCTCAGCCCGCGCTGCTCGGCCAGCACGAGGCCGAACACCGTCGCGGCCGCCTCCTCGTCCGAGAGCATCAGCGGCGGGAGGCGCGTGCCCGCGCGCAGGCGGTAGCCGCCGCCGACGCCCGGCTGGCCGTCGACCGGGATCCCGATGTCGTGCAGCGCGACGGCGTAGCGCCGGATCGTCCGCTCGCTGACGCCGAGCTCGCCCGCCGCGGCCGCGCCGTCGACGACGAGCCGGCTCTGCAGCAGCTCGAGGAAGGCGAGCAGTCGTGAGGCCGGCCGGGACACAGCTGGGATTGAAGCACCTCCGCGGACAGAAACTGACCGCAATAGCGCGTAGTCTCCGGCGACCACGACAGAGGAGGCGCCGGGATGGCAGAGCGAGCAGTCCACGAGGCCGACGACGGCCGGCACGACTTCGACTTCTTCTACGGCAGGTGGCACCAGCAGAACCGCAAGCGCGCGAACCTGGTCGTCCGGGACGACCACTGGCTCGAGTTCGAGTCGCGCAGCGAGGCGATGCCGATCCTCGGCGGGCTCGGCAACGTGGACACCTTCAAGGCGCCCCGCTTCCCCGGCCGGCCCGGCTTCGAGGGCTTCTCGCTGCGGCTGTTCGACCCCGGTACCGGGCTCTGGCGGATCTGGTGGGCCTCGACGATCGGCAACGGCCAGCTCGACGTGCCCGTCGTCGGCCGCTTCCGCAACGGCGTCGGCGTCTTCGAGTGCGACGACGTGCAGAACGGGGTGCCCTATCGCGTCCGCTTCACCTGGAAGGACATCACCGAGGGCTCGGCGACCTGGGAGCAGGCGTTCTCGTTCGACGCCGGCGAGAGCTGGGACACGAACTGGGTCACACACTCCGTGCGCGTCACATGAATCCGGTCCGGCCTGGGGGCCGTAGTGCCGCGCGTGAGACGCAATGTGTTGATCCTGGCCGCGCTCACGGCCGGGCTCGTCCCGCTCCTCGCGGCCTGCGGCTCCAGCTCGAAGAGCTCGAACGCCACGACGACCGAGTCCAGCGGTGGCAGCAGCGGCGGCGGCAAGCGTCCGATCGCGGGCGTCAACGCCAACGACCACGGGACGAAGGCCGTGGCGGGCAAGGGCAAGACCGAGGTCGAGCTCGACGACTTCTACTTCCAGCCGACGGTGCTCCAGGGCAAGGCGGGCCAGCAGGTCACGCTCGAGCTGAAGAACGAGGGCAAGGTCGAGCACTCGTTCACGGTCGACTCGCAGAACATCAGCAAGGACCTGGAGCCGGGCGACGAGGCCGAGGTGACGGTGACGATCCCGAAGTCGGGCGCCGTGTCCTTCTACTGCAAGTACCACCGGAGCTCCGGCATGGCCGGCGCCCTGGCGGTGACGGGGCAATCCGGCGGCAGCGGCGGCATGACGGGCACCGGCACGACGGGGACGAACACCGGCGGCGGCAAGGGCTACGGCGGCTACTAGCCGCCCCGCTCGTCGATAGATCTCCGCCGGCCGGCGGGTCTTGCCTAGGATGCCGATCGTGGAACGATCGACCCTCACCCGCACGCCCGAGTTCGCCGAGCTGGAAGCACACCGGCGCGAGTTGACGGCGCACTGCTACCGCATGCTCGGCTCGCCCTTCGAGGCCGAGGACGCCGTTCAGGAGACGCTGCTGCGCGCGTGGAAGAGCCTCGACCGCTTCGAGGGCCGCTCGGCGCTTCGGTCGTGGCTGTACCGGATCGCCACCAACGTCTGCCTCGACATGCTCGAGGGCCGCGAGCGCCGCGCGCGCCCGATGGACCTCGGCCCCGCCGGCGAGCCGATCATCGAGAACCTGCGCACGCCCGAGGTTCCGTGGCTCCAGCCGGTGCCGGACTCGATGGTCGCCGACCCGGCCGAGGCGGTCGCCTCCCGCGACACGCTGCGCCTCGCCTTCGTCGCGGCGCTGCAGCACCTGCCGCCGCGGCAGCGGGCGGTGCTGATCCTCTGCGAGGTGCTGCGCTGGAAGGCGAGCGAGGTCGCCGAGCTGCTGGAGACGAGCGTCGCGTCGGTGAACAGCGCGCTGCAGCGCGCCCGCGCCACGTTGGAGGAGAGCCGGCTCTCGCCCGAGTCGGAGCTGGAGCCCCCCGACGCCGAGCTGCTCGAGCGCTACGTCGAGGCGTTCGAGGCCTACGACTTCGACGCCCTCACCTCGCTGATCCACGAGGACGCGATCCAGTCGATGCCGCCGTTCGACCTCTGGCTGAGCGGCCGCGAGGACATCTTCACCTGGTGGGCCGGCGCCGGGATCGGCTGCAAGGGCTCGCGCGTCGTCCCCGTCGTGAGCGCGAACGGGTCGCCGGCGTTCGGGCAGTACAAGCCGAGCGAGTCCGGGGAGGGCTACCAGCCGTGGGCGCTGCAGGTGATCGAGCTCTCAGGCGGCGGGATCGCCGAGCTCACGTTCTTCCTGGACGTCGAGACGCTCTTCCCGCTCTTCGGGCTCCCGCTGGAGCTCGACGCGTAGCACCTCCTCGAGCCCGCTGAACCTGATCAGGCAGCACAGGTCGTCCGAGGCGTTGCAGAGTTCGAGCTCGAGGCCGACGCGGCGCGCCGCGAGCCGGAGCCGCGCGAGCGCGTCCAGCGCGGCGCCGTCCGCCGGCAGCGCGGCCACGTCGCACGAGAGTCGCAGCATCGAGAGACAAGACGGTCTCGTGGCCGAAAACTCATCGCCCGGCGACCGATGACTTCCGGGGCGGCGGGAAGTCGGATCTGCGTGACCCCGTTGGAAAGGACTCGATGAGCAGCCTCGATCAACGCAGCCGCTGGCTCGCGCTCTACGTGCTCTGCCTGGGCGACCTGATGATCGTCCTCGACGCGACGATCGTGAACGTCGCCCTGCCCTCGATCCGCGACGACCTCGGCTTCACCGAAGAGTCGCTCGCGTGGGTCGTGAACGCCTACCTGCTGACCTTCGGCGGCTTCCTGCTGCTGGGCGGCCGGCTCGGCGACCTCTTCGGGCACCGGCGGCTCTTCCTCGGCGGGATCGCGCTCTTCACGCTCGCCTCGCTGGCGTGCGGGCTCTCGACGTCGCAGGGCGTCCTGATCGGCGCGCGCGCGGTGCAGGGCCTCGGCGGCGCAGTCGTCTCGGCGGTCGCGCTGTCGCTGCTGATGCTGCTCTTCCAGGAGCCGGTCGAGCGGACGAAGGCGATGGGCTTCTTCGGGTTCGTCATGGCCGGCGGCGGCAGCATCGGCGTGCTCCTCGGCGGCGTGCTCACCGACGCGCTCAGCTGGCACTGGATCTTCCTCGTCAACATCCCGGTCGGGATCCTGGTCTTCTCGCTCTGCCTCCCGCTGCTCCCCGGTGACCGCGGCGTGGGCGAGCGCGGCCGCCGGGTCGACGTCGTCGGCGCGGTGACCGTGACCGCCGCGCTGATGACGGCGGTCTACGCGATCGTCAACGGCAACGACAAGGGCTGGCTCTCGGCGCAGACGCTCGGGCTGCTCGCGGCGGCCGTCGTCCTGTTCGGCCTGTTCCTCGTGATCGAGTCACGCGTCGCTGAGCCGCTCGTACCGCTGCGGCTCTTCCGCAAGCGGAACCTCTCCGTCGCGAACGGCGTCGGCGTGCTCTGGGCGGCCGGCATGTTCGCGTGGTTCTTCTTCGCCGCGCAGTTCCTGGGCCTCGTGCTGGGCTACGACCCGCTGCACGTGGGGCTCGCGTTCCTGCCCGCGAACATCATCATGGGCGGCTTCTCGCTCGGCCTCTCCGCGCGCCTCGTGATGCGCTTCGGGACGCGGCTGCCGATCGCGGTCGGGATGGGCCTGGTGACCCTCGGGCTGCTGCTGTTTGCGCGCGCTCCCGTCGACGCGAGCTTCTGGGTCGACGTGCTGCCGGCCATGATCGTCCTCGGGGTCGGAGTGGGGATGGCGATGAACCCCGTGCTGATGGCGGCGATGAGCGACGTCGAGCCGGCCGAGTCCGGTCTCGCCTCGGGCGTCGTCAACACCGGCTTCATGATGGGCGGCGCCCTCGGGCTCGCCGTTCTCGCCAGCCTGGCGGCCTGGAAGACCGGCGGGGAGACGGCCGCGGTCTCGCTCAACGAGGGGTACCACCTCGCGTTCTTGGGCGGCGCGGCGTTCTCGGGGATCGCGGCGGTGCTCGCCGTGGCGCTGCTCCGCGATCGGCCGCTGGTGCCGCACGGCGAGGCCGAGCCCGCTCCGGCGCTCGCTGTCGAAACCGACTAGCCCCTCGTCGGGTATAGCCTCCCGGCGTGCGCGCGGTGATCAAGGAAAAGCGGGAGGTCGCGCAGGGGACGCTCCTCGTCGTCTTCGACCTCCAAGGCGAGGAGCTCGACTTCCGCGCCGGCCAGTACTTCTGGGTCGAGCTGCCGAACCGCGGCCACGACGACGACAAGGGCCTGCGCCGGCACATCTCCGTCGTGACGTCGCCGACCGAGCGCGGGGTGCTCGGGCTCTGCACCCGGCTCCGCGACACCGCTTTCAAGACCACGCTCGCCGGGCTGGAGGTCGGGGACGAGGTCGACGTCGAGCAGCCGAAGGGCGACTACGTGCTCCCCGAGGACACGAGCCCACACTACGTCTTCGTCGCCGGCGGGATCGGCATCACCGTCTTTCGCTCGATGCTGCGCTACATCGCCGACACGGGCGAGCCCTACCGGGTGACGCTCGTCTACTCGAATCGCGACCGCGAGTCGACGCCGTTCCTCGACGAGCTGCAGGGGCTCGAGGACCGGATCCCGGGGTTGAGCGTGGTGCTGACGATGACCCAGGACGAGGGCTGGGAGGGCGAGACCCGCTACGTCGGCGCCGACCTGCTGCGCGACCACCTCGAGGGCGACCTGGGCGACCACACGTACCTGATCGCCGGGCCGCCGGCGATGGTGACGGCGGTGACCGAGGCGCTGTCCGCGGCGGGCGTGCCGGAGGAGCAGCTGCTGCCCGACCGTTTCAGCGGCTACTGAGCGTCCCGCGGGCGCGCCGCCCGCCCGCTGCGATAGAACCGCCTCGTGGATGCGCTGTGGGTGACGCTCGCCGCGCTCGTGACGGCGCTCGCGACCGGTCTGGGCGCGCTGCCGTTCGCCTTCGTCCCGCGCATGTCGAGGGGCTGGGTCGGGATCTCGAACGCGATTGCCGCCGGCTTCATGCTCTCGGCGAGCGGAGCGCTCGTGATCGAAGGGGCGATTCGCGGCGTCGGGCGCACCGCCGCCGGTGCTGTCGTCGGAGCGCTGTTCATCTACGCGACCCACCGCGCGCTCGGGCACCGGGAGCTGCACTTCGCGGAGCTGCGCGGCGCCGACGCGAGAAAGGCGGTGCTGATCGTCGCCGTGATGACGCTGCACTCGTTCAGCGAGGGCGTCGGGGTGGGCGTCTCCTACGGCGGCGGCGCCGAGCTCGGCGTGCTGATCACGATCGCGATCGCGATCCACAACATCCCGGAGGGCCTCGCGATCAGCCTCGTGCTCGTGCCACGCGGCTCGACGGTGCGCTCGGCCGCGGGCTGGAGCATCTTCTCGAGCCTGCCGCAGCCGCTCGTCGCGGCCCCGGCCTTCCTGTTCGTGGAGCAGTTCAAGCCGTTCCTGCCCGTCGGCTTCGGCTTCGCGGGCGGCGCGATGATCTGGGTCGTCGTGTCCGAGCTGCTGCCCGAGGCGCGGGCCGAGCTGAGCGCGAGCCGCCTGACCGTGTGGCTCGGCGGGTCACTCCTGGCGATGTCGCTCTTCCAGCTCGCCCTACTCGGCCGCTGACGGCCGCGGCCGCGCCAAAAGCTTCGTCGCTTCCAGCGCGACGAACGGCACCAGCGCGAGCACGAACGTGACGGCGCCCTCGGCCGGGCCGAGCGCGTGCGTGGCCAGCGGCCCCTGGAGCGCGGGGGCGTACACCGCGGCGACGACGAGCGCGGCCGAGCCGAGCGAGCTCCAGAGCAGCCAGCGGTTTGCCGGCAGCCTCCACGCCTGGACGCTGCGCGACCGCATCGCAAACACGAGCGCGAGCTCGGAGAGCGCGAGGGTCGCGAACGCCATCGTCTGCTGGACGTCGCCCCCGAAGCCCCGCCCGGCGAAGAACGCGGCCGCCGTCACCGCGCCAACGAGCGTGCCGATCGCGGCCAGGGCGAGCCAGGTCGGGCCGTCGAGGAGGTGCGTGTCCCCCCGCGGGACCGTCTTCATGGTCCGCGGACTCGCGGGATCGGCTGCGAGCGCGAGGGCGGGGAGGCCGTCGGTGACGAGGTTCACGACCAGCACCTGGATCACCGCCAGCGGCGCGCCGACGCCTGCGATCACGGCCGCGACGAACACGAGCACCTCGCCGAAGTTGGCAGACAGCAGGAAGGCGACGAACTTGCGGATGTTGTCGCCGATCCGCCGGCCCTCCTCGACCGCGGCCACGATCGTCGCGAAGTCGTCGTCGGTGAGCACGATCGCCGCCGCGCTGCGGGCGGCCTCCGTGCCGGAGCGGCCCATGGCGACCCCGACGTCGGCGCGACGCAGTGCCGGGGCGTCGTTGACGCCGTCGCCGGTCACCGCGACCACCTCGCCGCTCTCCTGCAGCTCGGTGACGAGGCGGAGCTTGTCGGCCGGGGTCGCGCGCGCGACGATCGCCCGGTCGTCGAGCCCGAGGGCGTGACCGATCGTGCGGGCGGTCGCCGGGTGGTCGCCGGTGAGCATCCGCACCTCGATCCCGGCCGCGCGCGCGGTCGCCAGCGCGGGGGCGGCCGTCTCGCGCAGGGGGTCGTGCAGCGCGATCACGCCCAGCGGCGCGTGGCCCTGCTCGAGGTCTGCGGGCAGGTCGTCGAGGTCGACCGCACGACTCGAGACGGCGAGCACCCGGAAGCCCTCACCGGCCCAGGCGAGCGCTGCCTCCGCCAGCTCGGCGTCGTTCTCGGACCGCTCCGCGACGACCTCGGGTGCGCCCTTCATGTACGCGCGGCCAGCGCCTCCCTCGTCGTAGAGCGCCGTCATCCGCTTGCGCTCCGAGTCGAAGGGAAGCTCCTGGCCCAGCTCTCGCCCGCTCAGCAGCTCGTCACGGCGAAGCCCGCGTTCCATCGCCGCGAGCAGCAGCGCCCGCTCGATCGGATCGCCGACCGAGCCGTTGGAGCTCTCGCGGGCGCTCGAGGCGAGCACAGCGGCGGCGAGCACGTCGCGCTCGTCGGCGCCCGCCGCCGGGCGGACGGCGGCGACGCGGATCTCGTTCTGCGTCAGCGTGCCGGTCTTGTCCGTGCAGATGACGGTGGTTCCGCCGAGCGTCTCGATCGCTTCGAGCCGCCGCACGATCGCGCCGCGCGCGGCCATCGCGCGGGCG
>DASSQK010000051.1:0-4726 GCA_035702555.1 Gaiellaceae bacterium
GAGTTGCCGAACCCGGGCGAGTCGATCGGGCTGATGCCGAATGTCCCGTGCGTGAGGTCGAAGCCGTGGAGGCTGTCGGCGTTGCGCACGAACTGCGGGATGATCTCGCCGAACCCGAGGGTGACGATCGCGAGGTAGTCCCCGCGCAGCCTCAGCGTCGGCAGGCCGATCAGGATCCCGCCCAGCGCCGTCAGCAGCGCGGCCAGGATCAGGACGGCCCAGATCGAGATGTGGATCCCGTGCTGGGCGTGCGTGACGCCCACCGAGCCGAGGTGGAACCGCACCTGCTGGAACTGGCCCGACGCGAGCCAGCCCGCGGTGTAGGCGCCGATCGCGTAGAACGCGACGTACCCGAGGTCGAGCAGGCCGCAGTAGCCGACGACGACGTTCAGGCCGACGGCCATCATCGTGAAGACGATGATCGTCACCGCCGAGCGGACCGACGGGAACGAGTAGATCAACGGCACGTTCCCCGTGGGCAGGCTCGAGAGGTAGTACGGGTAGAGCACCGCGACGATCAGCACGAGGATCGCCGGGCCGAACCTCCGCACGGGGCCGGGCAGCCGGTACCACCCGCGGCGCAGGGTGTCGCGGGCAGCGCTGAGACCGCTGCGGTTTGCCGCCTGGGAGCGGTACGAGCGCATCTTCGTGCGCGCGGTGTCGCGCCGCCGGGGCACTACGCGCCCTCCGGGGTACGTTCGCCGAGGAGGCCCTCGGGCCGGAAGACGAGGATCGCGATCAGGATCCCGAACACGATCGAGCGGGTCCAGTCGCTGCCGGGCGCGAAGACGAACGGCCCCTCGTTGAACGCCTGGATCATCCCGATGATCACGGCCCCGAGCACCGCGCCGGTGAGATTGCCGATCCCGCCCAGGACGGCGGCGGTGAACGCGATCAGGCCCAGCTCGAAGCCCGTGTCGTAGCGCACGTTGAACTCGACGAGGAACAGCACCGCGCCGATCCCGGCCAGACCTCCGGCGAGCAGGAACGTGAACGAGATCGTGCGGTTGACGTTGATGCCCATCATCGCCGAGGCCTCCGGGTCCTGGGCCGTCGCGCGCATCGCCTTCCCGTGACGGGTGTTGCGCACGATGTACGTGAGGATCAGCAGCACCGGCACCGTCACGAGGATCACGAACAGCGCCTCCCACGTGTAGTGCACGCCGCCGATCACGAAGACGTCCCGCTCGGAGATCAGCTGGGGGATGCTGCGGAAGTTCACGTCGAACACGGCCAGCGAGATGTTCTGGACGATGAACGACATCCCGACCGCGGTGATCAGCACGGCCAGGCGCGGGGCGTTGCGCAACCTCCGGTACGCGACGAGCTCGATGCTCGCATTGACGATGGCTCCGAAGGCCATCGCGATCAGGAAGGTCGCCGCCAGCCCGAGCACGATCACGCCGGCGCCCGACGTCTCGTCCAGGTGGAACTGGCTCGCGATCAGGCTGCTGGCGAAGAGGCCGGTCAGCGCGAAGACATCGCCGTGGGCGAAGTTGATCAGCTGCAGGATCCCGTAGACGAGCGTGTACCCGAGGGCGACGAGGGCGTAGACCGAGCCCTGCGTCAGGCCGATCAGGAAGATCGTGAAGAAGTCGTTCGGGTTGTGGACGAGGCAGTAGCCGAGCCAGATGAACAGGAGCACGACGAAGCCCAGGCCGATGATCGACAGGACCGCAGGCCGCTGACGTCGTCGAGCCCTGGCGCGGGGCGCGGGCTCCTGGGTGCGAGCTTCGACGGCGATCCCCGGGATACTAAAACGACGAGGGAGGGTGTCTCCACCCTCCCCCGTCAGATCGGTCTCGGCGCGCCGGCTTTTCTAGCCGGAGGCCTCCTTCCGCGCCGCTTCGACCAGCTTCGGGTCGGGCGACGTGGTCAGGAGCGTGTTCAGGTGGTTCGTGCCGTTGTAGATCGTGAACAGCACGGCGGCACCCTTGGCGCCTGTCAGGTCACCGTTCTGGTTGAGCGAGAAGCTCCCGATCAGCCCGTTGTCGACCTTCGTCTTGAAGACGTTGTCGATCACGCTGGAGCGCGAGCCGTCCGACTTCCCGATCGCGTCCAGGAGCACCTGCGCCGCCTGGGCGCCGAGGATCGCGTACGGGTCGACCGGCTTCCCGCCGAGCTCCGCCTTGAAGCCGTTGATGAACTTCTCCGCGGCGCCGGTGTACTTGTCGATGCCGACACCCGCGACGCTGAAGAACGAGCCCTTCGCGTTGGGCGTCCCGCCCTCGGCGCGGCTGAAGATGGCGTCGGTCGTGAAACCGTCCGGCAGCATCAGCATCACGCCCTGGCCGGCGTGCGCCGCGTTCGGCCCGAGGGTCGCGACCTTGTCGTTGATCAGCTGGCCGCTGTTCTCGTCGATCAGGCCGCCGATGAAGACGGCGTCCGGGTTCTGCTTCTTGATCGTCGTGAAGAGGGCCTTGAAGTTCGACTGCTTCGGGTCGTAGGCCGTGAAGCCCGTGACCGTCATCCCGGCGGCCTTGGCCGCGCCGGCGAAGTTCTTCGCGACGCCGAGGCCGTACGCCTCCTTGTCGTTCAGGACCGAGACCCGCTTGACGCCCCTCGACTTGAGGAACTTGGCGTCCACTGCGCCCTGGTTCGGGTCGCTCGGGGCGACGCGCGCGTAGTTGCGCTTGCCGCTCGGGTAGTACTTCTCCGGCTCGTCACCCGCGCACGGCTCGGTCAGGCAGCCGTACGTGTTCGCCGGCGAGATCATCTGGAGACCGCCACCCGCGGCCTGGTTCAGGACCGGGATCTCGATCGCGGCACACCCGGAGTTGAACGTGCCGACCACGCCGAGCAGCTTGCTGTTCGACGCGTAGGCGTGCGCGTTCGCGCTGCACTTGTCCGGGTCCCACTTGCCGAGCTGGGCCGTCGAGTCGTCGCAGTCCTGGTAGGCGATCTTGTACTTGCCCGCCTTCCAGTCCTGCTGGTCGAGGACGTAGGCGATCGCCTTCGCCATCTGCACGGTCTGGGTGCGCGACCCACCCTGCTTCGGCAGGTCGGAGGCGATCAGGTAGTCGGGATCGCCCGAGCCCTTGTACTGAATCGGCGCGCAGGACGAGGCCGGCAGGGCCGACACGTTGCCGCCGCCACCGCCGCCGCCGCCGCTTCCACCGCTGTTCTTGCTCCCGCCGCCGCAGCCGGCCGCAATCAGGGCCAGCGCGCCGACGCACGAGAGGAGCAATCCAATCGAAACGCGTTTCCTCACTCTTCCTCCTCCATCGCCCGTAGTCCGTGTCTGCGAAGTTCTCCGGTCCTGGCGCCGGAGTGCGGCTTCGTCCGGGCAAGTATCGAGACAACCCCGGACGCCTGCAACTTCGAGCACGTGGGAGCGGATCGATCCCTCGTCGCCCCTTCCCGGCCCAGCGGCGAATCCCGATGCGGGGCCGGGCGGAAGTACTCTTCACCCTGAGCCGAAGTGGCGGAACTGGCAGACGCGCCGGACTCAAAATCCGGTGGGCCGAGAGGCCCGTGTGGGTTCGATTCCCACCTTCGGCACTCCCCGGCCCGTGGAATGCGCGTTCACTCGTAGGATGCGCCCGTGAAGGTCGGCGTCCTCACCGGCGGCGGGGACTGTCCCGGGCTCAACGCCGTCATCCGGGCCGTGGCCCGGCAGTCGTTCTCCCGCGGCCACGAGGTCGTCGGGATCCGCGAGGGGTGGCGCGGGCTCGTCGAGGCGCGCTTCGAGGAGCTCGGGCCGCGCGAGGTCTCGGGGCTGCTCCCGCGAGGCGGCACGATCCTCGGCACGTCGCGGACGAACCCCTACAAGGTCGACGGCGGCGTCGCGGCCGTGCGCGAGAACTTCGCCGCGGCGGGCCTGGGCGCGCTCGTCGCGGTCGGCGGCGAGGACACGCTCGGGGTGGCCGCACGGCTGTACGAGGAGCACGACTTCCCGGTCGTCGGCGTGCCCAAGACGATCGACAACGACCTGTCCGCGACCGACTACACCTTCGGCTTCGACACCGCGGTCTTCATCTGCACGGAGGCGATCGACCGGCTGCACACGACCGCCGAGTCGCACAACCGCGTCATGGTCGTCGAGGTGATGGGCCGCCACACCGGCTGGATCGCGGTGGTCAGCGGGATCGCCGGCGGGGCGGACGTGATCCTGATCCCCGAGCACCCGGTCTCGATCGAGGACACCTGCAAGGAGATCCAGCACCGCCACGCGCGCGGCAAGGACTTCTCGATCGTGGTGGTCTCCGAGGGCTACGAGCTCGACGGGGTCGAGGACGAGAGCGAGGTGGACGAGTTCGGGCACGTGCGCCTCTCCGAGCGCGGGGTCGGCTCGCGCGTCGCGGCGGAGATCGAGGGGCGCACGGGCTTCGAGACCCGCGTGACCGTGCTCGGCCACGTCCAGCGCGGGGGATCGCCCACGCCGCGCGACCGGGTCCTGGCGACGCGCTACGGCCTAAAGGCGGCAGACCTCGTGCACGCGGGGAGCTTCGGCCGCATGGCCGCGCTGCACGGGGACAGCATCGTCGACGTCTCGCTGCGGGAGGCGACCGCCGAGCTGAAGATGGTTCCGGACGACTGGTACGAGGTCGCCCGCGCCTTCTTCGGCTAGAGGCGGTACACGGCAACCCACGGGCCGTTCAGGTCGCCCTGGTCCTTCCGCACGTAGAACACCCGCTTCAGCCTCCGCACGTGGTCGTAGAAGCGCGACTCGAACGGGTAGTGGCCGCGGGCGGCGAGGACGCGGTCGGCGACGGCGCCCGTGATG
>DASSQK010000052.1:0-6363 GCA_035702555.1 Gaiellaceae bacterium
CGTCGGTCGCCCAGAGGAGTGTCGAGTACATGGTCTCCTCCTTTCGTTCCGAGTCTCCGCCCGGCGTGCGGGCCCGGCATCGGAGAAAACCCCTACTTGGCGGACTTGCGCCGCAGGAGCTGAGCGACCTTCGCGGCCGCCTCCCTGAGCTCGCGCGGCTGCTCGTCGTCGGCGCCGAGCGCGCTCAGGATCTGGATCGTGTCCGGCCGCGACGAGCCGTTCTTCAGCGCGACGACGGCCAGGCGGCGGACCGCCTCGTTCCCGTCGTGGGTCGCGAGCTCGTGCAGCAGCGGGCGCACGTCGTTGACGTCGCCCGGATGGTCGCGCGAGAGGCGCTCGCGCGAGAGGAGCGCCGAGCCGCGCACGGCCGGGCTCTCGTCGCCGAGGCCGCGCCGCAGGAGCTCCCGCTTCGTGCGGAACCGGAACTGGCCGATCGCCCGATAGGCGGCCGCCCGCTCGCGGAAGTCGGCCGCACGCGCGGCGGCCTCGAGCTCCTCGTCCCACTGCGCGCGCAGCTGCGAGAGCTCCCGCTCCTTCCCCTCCTCGGCGAGGACGTCAGCCTGCGCTGCCGCCTCTGCGAGCGTCAAGCCTGGTTCGCCAGATCCGCGAGCGTGCGCGGCGGAGGGCCGATGTAGCGCGCGGAGGGCCGGATCAGGCGGCCGGTGCGCTTCTGCTCGAGGATGTGCGCCGACCAGCCGGCGACGCGGGCGCAGCCGAACATCGCGGGCGTCAGGTCGGGTGGGATCTCCGCGTAGTCGAGGACGACCGCCGCCCAGTACTCGACGTTCGTCTCGAGCTGCCGGTCGGGCGAGCGCTCGCGCAGCACCTTCAGCGCCGCCTCCTCGAGCGCGGCCGCGACCTCGGCGCGCGGGGAGCCGAGCTCGATCGCCGTCCGCTTGAGGACGGTCGCGCGCGGGTCGTAGGCGCGGTAGACGCGGTGGCCGAAGCCCATGATGCGCTTGCCGGACTCGAGCGCCTCTCGCACCCAGCGCTCCGCGTCACCCAGCTGCGCGGCCTCCTCCAGCATCGGCTTCACGTACGCGGGAGCGCCCCCGTGCAGCGGCCCCGACAGCGCGCCGACCGCCGACGAGAGCGAGGCGCCGCAGTCGGCTCCGGTCGACGCGACCACGCGCGCGGTGAAGGTCGACGCGTTCAGCCCGTGCTCGGCGGTGCAGATCCAGTAGGTGTCGATCGCCTTCACGTGACGGGGATCGGCCTCGCCGCGCCAGCGCAGCAGGAACTTCTCGGCGGCGGTCTCCCCGCGGGCGACGACGTCGTCCGGTGCCGGCTCGCGGCCGTCGGCCTTGGCGGCCGACCGCGCGACGATCCCCATCATCTGCGAGGAGAGGCGGCCGAGATCCGCGCGCGCCTGCTCGTCGGAGATCTCGTTCAGCTTGCCGAGCTTCCACTCGCCGGCCAGGCGGGCGGTCTCTGCCTGCAGGTCGGCCGGCGCGTTGCCGGTCAGGCTCGCCGGCTCGTGTGGCTCCGGGTTCGGCATCACCGAGTTGAGGTCGTCGTCGACCAGCAGGCCCCACACGCGCTCGTACGGGTAGTGCCCGACGAGCTCCTCGATGTCGACGCCGCGATAGCGGAGGGAGCCGCCCTCGCGGTCGGGCTCCGCGATCTCGGTCTCGACCGCGACGACGCCCTCGAGCCCTGGCTTGAAGTCGTTCACGGCCGGACAATCTACAGACCTCCGCTAGAGTCCCGCGCCGTGGCCCACGCGGTGACACTGATCCCCGGCGACGGCACGGGGCCCGAGCTGACCGAGGCGACGAGGCGCGTGCTCGAGGCCACCGGGGTCGAGTTCGACTGGGACGTCCAGGATGCGGGCGCCGACGTGATGGAGCGGTACGGCGGCAACCCCCTGCCCCCGCACGTCCTCGACTCGATCAAGCAGACCGGCGTCGCCCTGAAGGGGCCGATCACCACCCCCATCGGCGGCGGCTTCCGGTCGGTGAACGTCACCCTCCGCAAGACGCTCGACCTCTACGGCCAGGTGCGGCCGTGCAAGAGCTACGAAGGGGTCCGGTCGCGCTACGAGGACGTCGACCTGATCATCGTCCGCGAGGCCACCGAGGATCTCTACGCGGGCATCGAGTACGAGGAAGGGTCGGCTCACGCGGCGGAGCTCGCCGAGTGGATCGCCGCCCGCGGCGGGACCGTGCCGCCCGAGGCTGGAATCTCCGTCAAGCCGCTCTCGATCGGCGGCTCGCGCCGCATCGTCGAGTTCGCGTTCGACTACGCGCGCCGCAACGGCCGCCGCAAGGTGACGGCCGTGCACAAGGCGAACATCATGAAGTTCTCGGACGGCCTCTTCCTGCGCGTCGCCCGCGAGGTCGCGGAGCAGAACGACGACATCGAGTTCGACGATCGGATCGTGGACAACCTCTGCATGCAGCTCGTCCAGCGCCCCGAGGAGTACGACGTCCTCGTGCTGCCGAACCTGTACGGCGACATCGTCTCCGACCTCGCCGCCGGCCTCGTCGGCGGCCTCGGGCTCGCTCCCGGTGCGAACTTCGGGACGCATGCCGCGGTCTTCGAGCCGACCCACGGCTCCGCGCCCAAGTACGCGGGCCAGAACAAGGTCAACCCGATGGCGATGATGCTCTCGGGCATGCTCATGCTCCGCCACCTCGACGAGCGCGACGCAGCCGACCGGGTCGAGAGCGCGATCGCCGACGTGATCCGCTCCGGCGAGCACGTCACCTACGACATGAAGCCGACGCGCGACGACCCGACTGCCGTCGGGACGAGCGACGTGGCGGACGCGATCATCGACGCGCTGGGAGCCCGGGTGTGAGCAGCCGACGGAAGGTCACCGTGGTCGGCGCGGGCAACGTGGGCGCGACCTGCGCGCAGGTGCTCGCAACCCGCGACTACGCCGACGTCGTCCTCGTCGACATCAAGGAGAACCTGCCGCAGGGCAAGGCGCTCGACATCAACCAGATGGGCGCCGTTCTCGGCTACGAGCCGTACGTCGTGGGCTCGAACGGATACGAGGAGACGGCCGGGTCCGAGGTCGTCGTGATCACCGCCGGCCTGCCGCGCTCGCCGGGGATGAGCCGCGACGACCTGGTCTCGACGAACGAGAAGATCGTCGGCTCGGTGACCGAGCAGGTGGTCGGCGCCTCTCCGGAGGCGATCCTGATCGTCGTCTCGAACCCGCTCGACGCGATGTGCCACGTCGCGAAGAACGTCTCGGACTGGCCCAAGGAGCGCGTGTTCGGGATGGCGGGAATCCTCGACACCGCCCGCTTCTCGACGTTCATCGCTTGGGAGACGGGCTCGTCCGTGAAGGACGTGACCGCGATGGTGCTCGGCGGCCACGGCGACCAGATGGTGCCGGTCGTCTCGGCGACGACCGTCGGCGGCATCCCGCTGCGTCGGCTCGTCTCGGAGGAGCGAATCGCCGCGATGGTCGAGCGAACGGCGAAGGGCGGCGGCGAGATCGTCAACCTGCTTGGCACGTCGGCCTGGTACGCGCCCGGCGCGGCCGCGGCGCAGATGGTCGACGCCGTCATGCTGGACGAGCACCGCGTGCTGCCGTGCACCGCGTACCTCGAAGGGGAGTACGGGATCGACGGCCTCTACATGGGCGTGCCGGTGAAGCTCGGCGCAGGCGGGATCGAGGAGATCGTCGAGCTCGAGCTGGGCGACGACGAGCGCGAGGCGTTGAACGCGTCCGCCGAGGCCGTGCGCGAGGTCGTCGGCGTCCTGACCACCTAGCCGTGGCGGGCCGGTTCTTTGCGAACGCCCAGACGCACGCGCGTACGAATCGGCACGCAATCGTCACAGAGCGGGAACGGACCGACACGCTTTCGGCGGTACGCTCGCAGCGGGCGGCGGGTGGAACTTCAATCCGCACCCGGGTGGGGCCGCGCGCGTGAACAAGCAACGGTCGCCGGAGGGCCGCTAGTGGAGCTCGGGCTGGGTGGACGCACGGCGATCGTCTGCGGCGCCTCGTCGGGTATCGGGCTCGCGATCGCAGAGGCATTCGCGGCCGAAGGCGCGAACGTCGCGATGTTCGCGCGGCGCCGCGAGATCCTGGAGCGCGAGGCCGAGCGCCTCGGCGCCCTGGCCGTTCGCGGCGACGTCACGAATCCGGCGGACTTGAAGCGCCTCGTCGACCGCACGCTCGAGGCCTTCGGCGGGATCGACATCCTCGTCAACAACAGCGGTGGGCCGCCGCGCACGCCTGCGCTCGGGCTGACCGACGAGCAGGTCGAGAGCGCCGTCCAGCTGCTGCTCGTGTCCGCCATCCGCCTGACGGAGCTCTGCCTGCCGGAGCTCGAGCGCAGCGGCCACGGGCGCGTGATCAACATCGAGTCGAGCTCCGTCCGCGAGCCGATCGAGAACCTCGCACTCTCCAACGCCGTCCGCCCCGGGGTGATCGGCTGGGCCAAGACGCTCGGCCGCGAGATCGGCCCGAAGAACATCACGATCAACACGATCGCCCCCGGCCGCATCGAGACTGCGCGGCTCGCGGAGGCCAACCTGCGGCCCGAGGACGTCGAGCGGATCCCGCTGCGCCGACTCGGCCAGCCGCACGAGATCGCCTCGGTGGTCTGCTTCCTCGCGTCCGACGCCGCGAGCTACGTCACGAACGCGGTCGTCCCCGTCGACGGCGGAATGACGCGCAGCCTCCTCTAGGCCACATATCCTCGGCGTGATGAAGTGGTTCTCGCCGGGCCGGCTCGCGGCGAGCGGCCTCTTCCTCCTCGCGGCGGCTGCGCTCGTCCTCTGGCTCGCTCCTGCTAGCGGGTACGACATCCGGCTCGTCGACCCGGCACACCCTGCCGACCCGCTCGTCGAGGTACCCGGTGAGAAGGCGCACCACCCGCCGGGGCCGGTCTACTTCGTCGACGTCCGCGAGCGCGAGGCCCGGCTCCTCGAGCGGATCTTCCCGTTCGCTCGCGCGCGCGGCTCCTCGGTCGTGAAGTCGCCCCCGATCCCCTCCGCGGTCGAGCAGCAGATCGGGGTGCAGGACATGCTCGAGTCGCAGAAGGTGGCGGCGGTCGTTGCGCTGAAACGTCTCGGCTACAAGGTCAAGGCGCGGAGCGACGGCGTCACGATCGTGCTCGTCGACCCGCATGCGCCGGCCTCGAAGGTGCTCAAGACGAACGACGTGATCGTCTCCGCCGACGGCCAGAAGGTGACCTCCGTCGTCCGCCTCCGCACGATCCTCGCCAAGCGCCGTCCCGGCGACCGCGTACGGATCCAGTACCGCCGCGACGGCAAGGTTCGGAGCGCGACGATCAAGACGATCGCCGACCCCCAGGACCCGAAGCGCCCGCTGATCGGCGTCTCGGCGCGGGACGCGCTGCACGTCGTCCTGCCGTTGAACATCAAGATCGACGCCGGCGGCGTCGGCGGCCCCTCGGCCGGGCTCGCGTTCGCGCTCGACATCCTGCAGGAGCTCGGGCGCAACGTCACCCACGGACGCAGAGTCGCGGCGACCGGAGAGCTGGGCCTCGACGGAACTGTCGGCCCGATCGGCGGCGTCAAGCAAAAGACGCTCGGCGTCCGCAAGGCGGGTGTGGACGTCTTCCTCGTCCCGGCGGGCGCGAACGCGGAGGAGGCGCGGCGCTATGCGGACGGGCTTCGGATCATCCCTGTGAAGAACTTTCCACAGGCGTTGCGGGCACTGGCAACGTTGCCCCGAGAACGGTAGGTACCCCTAGTTTTCGGCAGTTTCAAAAGCGCCGGAAATTGCACTGTTTTCTCCACAGGCAAGCCTTGATTCGCATCCGCCGCGCCCTATCATCCCGCACTGTTCGGGACAGGCGACCAAGAGGAGCAAATCGGGGCGTGAGCAAAAAGAGCCAACCAACCTGTAATGATTGCTACTTCCATCGCGCTGGGCTCTGCGCCCTCACGCTCGACCAGCCGTGCCCGACTTTCCGGGCCTTCAGCCGCGGCGCGCTCGTGCCGCCGCGCCAGCCGCGCCTCGTGCCGCGGCCCGTCCTGGCCGGCCGGTCTGCCGCCTAGCTAGACCGGCGCCGGGGCGGCGACGAGCCGCGCGAGCCGCCGGACGCCCTCGTCGATCTCCGCCGGCGAGACGAAGCTGAACGCAAGCCGCGCCGACGCGGGAGGGCCGCCGAAGTCCGCTCCGGGCACGAAGGTCACGCCGCTGTCGCTCGCCCCGGCCAGGAGCGCCGTGGCATCGGCCCCCTCCGGCAGCTCCAGCCAGAGGAAGTACCCGCCCGCGGGGTGGCTCCACCGCGCCCGCCCGGCAAGCTCGCGTTCGAGCGCCTCCAGCATGGCGTCCCGCCGCGCCTTCAGCAACGCGCGGACGCGCTCGAGGTTGGGCTCGAACAGCCCGCGGCGCAGGAACTCGTACACCGTCGCCTGGGGGAGCAG
>DASSQK010000053.1:0-2783 GCA_035702555.1 Gaiellaceae bacterium
AGCGCAGTCCCCAGGGCCAGGCCGCCCTCGACCATCATCATCCCGCCCACGATCGGGCCGCCGAAGAGCGCCGAGATCGCCGCGAACGAGCCGGCTGTCGCGAGCACGGACTGCTCCCGCTGCCCGAACGCTCCGGAAAGGGCCACGATCATCCCGACGACCGAGCCGAGCGCGATCAGGGGCGCTTCGGGGCCGAGCACCGCCCCGAAGGAGAGCGTGCCGAGCGCCGCCAGCGCGATTCCAGGAGCATGCGAGACCGGCGTCGGGCCGCCGCCGCCGATGCCCTCGAGCGGGGAGTGGCCGCCGTCCCCCGGCAGCAGCGTCCGCGCGAGGAGGACGACGCACGCGCCCGCGGCCGGAAGCAGGATCACGAGGTACCACGGCGGCGCGGAGTGGCCGAGCGCGCTCGGCAGGCTCTCCCACAGCCAGCGCTCGAGGTCGTGCACCACCGCGAGGAACAGCGCGGCGAGGAACGCCGCCGGAATCCCGATCACGGCACCGAGCCCGACGAGTCGCAGATAGGTGCCGCCGTCGATGGCGGGCTCGGACATGCGGGCGTCCGACGTCAACGCGCGTAGCGCTCGGGGTGCTGAGCGAAGGCTCCGGCGCACGAGAGCGAGCAGAAGAAGTACGCCGTCTCCTCGTGCAGCAGGCGCCCCACGGCCCGGTGCGGGTCGACGGCCATCTGGCACACCGGGTCGATCGCCAGCTGCTCGGCGTGCTGCTCGAGCGGGAAGACGGCGAAGATCTCCACGGGCTCCGAGACGTTGCGCAGCGCCTGGCGGCCGCGCGACTCGTAGAGCACGCCCTCGAGGTCAGGCGCGAGCGCCGCGGTGGTGCCCGTGACGAGCACCTCGCCTCCCGCGGCGAGCGCCGAGACCCGGGCCGCGACGTTGACGGTGCTCCCGAAGTAGTCGCCCTCGCGCGCGACCGCGGAGCCGTGGTGGAGGCCGACTCGCACCGCCGGCGCCTCGTGCCCGCGCAGGAGCCCGTGGGTGATGAGGAGGCCGAGGCGAATCGCGTCGCCGGGGTCGGGCACCCGCACCATCAGGGCGTCCCCGACGCTCTTCACGTACTCGCCGTCGATCGGCGGCAGCTCGGGCTTCACTGCCTCGGCGAATCCCTCGACGAGCGCGATGGCATGCTCGTCGCCGTGCGCCTCCGTCAGCGCCGTGAAGCCCGCGATGTCCGCGAACAGGAACGTGGCGGCGTCGGTCGTCATCCGGGCAGTTTGGCCAACGAGCGCGCGGGAAGCGCGGAGACATGACCGCCGCACCCGAGCCACAGGCCCGGAGCTCCGTGGAGGTCGCCGTCGTCGGAGCCGGCCAGGCCGGCCTCGCGCTGGGCTACTTCCTGAAGCAGCAGGGCCGGCGATTCGTGATCCTCGAGCGCGCCGGGGAGGTCGCGCCCGCCTGGCGCGAGCGCTGGGAGTCGCTCACGCTCTTCACGCCGCGGCGCTACAGCGCGCTGCCGGGGCTCCCGTTTCCCGGCGACCCCGACGGCTACCCGGCGCGCGACGAGGTGGTCGCGTACCTCGAGCGCTACGTGCAGGCGTTCGAGCTGCCGGTCCAGCTCGACAGCGACGTGACGGGGCTCGACGACGGCTTTCGGCTCGAGCTCGCGGGCGGCCGGACGCTCGCCGCGAAGCAGGTCGTCGTCGCGACCGGGCCGTTCCAGTCGCCGTACGTTCCGGCGCCGTCCGAGCGGCTCGACGTCTTCCAGACGCACGCGGTCGGCTACCGCCGCCCAGATGACGTGCCGGCGGGAACCGCGCTCGTGGTCGGCGGCGGCAACACCGGCTTTCAGATCGCGAAGGAGCTCTCGGCGACGCACGAGGTCGTCCTCTCCGTCGGCTCGAGCCAGAAGCCGCTTCCGCAGCGCATCCTCGGGCGAGACCTCTTCTGGTGGCTGACGAAGGCGCGGATCCTGAGCACGACCGTCGAGTCCCGGCTCGGTCGCAAGCTGAGCACGCGGGACACGCTGATCGGCTCCAGCCCGCGCGAGCTCGAGCGGCGATACGGCGTGCGGTCGAAGCCGCGCCTCGTCGACGCCGAGGGCCGCCGCGTGCGCTTCGAGGACGGCTCCGAGCTCGAGGTCGACGCGGTCGTCTGGGCGACCGGGTACCGCCCCGACTACTCCTGGATCGACCTCCCCGTCTTCGGCGACGACGGGCGTCTGCGTCACCGCCGCGGCGTGACGGACGTTCCCGGGCTCTACTTCCTCGGCCTCACCTGGCAGCACACGCGCGGGTCGGCGCTGATCGGCTGGGTGAAGCAGGATGCGCAGTTCATCGCCGGGCGCATCGCGGAGCTCGCCGGCTCCAGACCGCCCGCCAGAGAGGAGGTCGGCGCATGAGCGACATCGAGAGGCCGCCGGAGGCACGCAGGCCCGAGTTCGTCGAGTTGGCCGACGGCGGGGAGCTCGCGCTCCAGATCGCGCCGGTGCGCAAGCGCATCGGCGACGCGACGGTGCAGATGCTGGCCTACAACGGCTCCGTTCCGGGCCCGACCCTGAAGGTGCCGCAGGGCGCAACCGTCACGGTGCACGTGACGAACCGCGGCGACATCGACGCGACGGTGCACTGGCACGGCCTGCGGCTCGAGAACCGCTTCGACGGCACGCACGACACGCAGGCGCCGATTCCGGTCGGCGAGACCTTCGCGTACGAGGTGCACGTGCCCGACCCCGGCGCGTACTGGTACCACCCGCACATCCGCGAGGACTACGGCCAGGAGCTGGGTCTCTACGGGAACATCCTGGTCACCCCGAGCGAGCGCGACTAC
>DASSQK010000054.1:0-2574 GCA_035702555.1 Gaiellaceae bacterium
GCGACGCCCGCGACGTGCGGCGACGCCATCGAGGTGCCGCTGATCGTCGCGTAGTCCTCGCCCGCCGCGTGGAGGCAGCGCAGCGAGAGGTCGTCGAGGTACCCGCCGTCGCCGACGACGCCGTCGCTGTCGGAGACGAGCTCGAGCGCCGGGAAGAACTGCGGCTGCCCGTCGAAGGCGGACATGTCGCTCGAGAGCCCGATGAAGATGCCGCCGGTCGAGCCGGACCAGTGGCTCCCAGCGAAGCCCGCCGTCGCGCTCGCGGAGCCGAGGACCTCGAAGTAGTCGTGGTCCGGCTGGGTGTCGAGGCGGAGGTTGTAGAAGAGCCGGCAGCCCGTCCGCCCGACGAGGCTCGCCATCGAGCTCGACCGCGTGAGCCAGCTCTCGGTCGTCGGCTGGTACGCGCCGCCCGGCGAGTCGCTCGCGCTGAAGAGACCGCCGGTGTGCACCGGCGAGCGGCCGAACGCGAGGCCCGAGTACTGGTACGCCGTCCAGCCCGCCAGCGACTCGAAGCCGTCGGTCGCAAGCGTGTCGTAGGCCGGCCAGGTGCTCGGGATCCCGACCCCGGGAGCGGCGAGGTCGACGCTGCGGCCGTAGTTGGAGAAGCTCGCGAGCGTGTCCGCCGTGTCCGTGGCCCCCACGCAGAGCACGTTCGGCAGGTCGTCCGGCGGCGCGCCGTAGTTGCAGGGGTAGTGCGGCGAGGTGTCGTCGCTCGCGCCGTTGTTGCCGGCCGCAACCACGAAGAGCGTCTTCGGGCAGGCCGCGATCGCGTCGCGCATCGACGTCGAGTACGCCGTCCCGCCGAGGCTGGCGTTCACGACCGCCGCGCCGTGGGTGCACGCGTAGGCGAGGCCCGCGGTGACGTTCGCGTTCGTGCCGCTGCCCTCGCCGTCGAGCACGCGCACCGGCATCAGGCCCACCTGCCAGTCGACGCCGACCAGGCCGAGAGCGTTGTTGCCGCGCGCGCCGATCGTCCCGGCGACGTGCGTGCCGTGGCCGTTGAAGTCCCGCGGGTCGTCGTCGCCGTCGACGAAGTCGTGGCCGGGGACGACGTTCTGGGCGAGGTCGAGGTGGTCGGTCGCGATCCCGGTGTCGACCACGCCGACGGTGACGGCGGGGCTCCCGGTCGTGACGTTCCAGGCGGCCGGCGCCTTGATCCGCGCCAGCCCCCAGAGCTGTCCGTAGCGCGGGTCGTTCGGGACGGCGTCGGCGTGGTAGAGGTAGTTCGGCTCGGCGTAGGCGACCGCGGGGTTGCTGCGCAGCTCGGCGACGGCCTCGGGGACGGAGCCGTGGACGCGCACGAGCTGTAGGCCTGGCAGTACGAGCCGCTTGACCGTCGCGGCGGACTCGGTGGCGAGCGCGGCCTTGCGGCTCAGCGGGTCGACGTTCTCGCGGAAGCGGACGACGACCTGCCCCGGCACGAACGGCCGCTTGGCCAGCGTCAGCGTGACGGCGCGCCGGGTCGCTCCCGCGCCGCCGGCGCTCGTCGTCAGCGCCGCCGCGAGCAGCGCAGCGGTCAGGGCGCCGCCGACCCTTCCCCTACCCATGGTTCCCCTCTCCTGAGACCCGCTCCTTGGGGTTTGTTATAGGCGGCTACCCCGGCGGTTTCAAGGCTGCGGCTCTTCCGCGACCGCCGAGGCGTAGGCGAGCTGGAGGTTCGCGAGGACCGCGTTGAAGTCACGCAGCGCGTCCTCGGGCACCGACCCCTCGAGCACCGGAACGAGCGCCCGCAGCGACTCGATCGCGAGCCGCACCTGGTCGAGGTCCCGCCCCTCGCCGCTCAGGCGGTGGTAGCCGAGCGAGGAGACCGAGTAGAGCGTCTGCAGGAGGAGATCGGAGACCTTCAGCTTCGCGAGCTCGGCCTGCATCTCCTGGAGCAGGCGTTGCTCGTCGTCAGCCACCCACCGGCTCCCGCTCGCGAGCCTGCTCGGCGTAGATCTCCTCGAGGCTGGCGCCGGCGGCATGGCGGGCGATCTGCCGCTCGGCCGCGTTGGCGGCGGGAATCGCGAGGTACGAGGCGCAGGTGAGCTCCTCCGCGACCGGCAGCACCCATTCGACCAGCCGCTCGAGGTGCGCCCGCGCCGGCCGCACGTCGCCGGTCGAGAGGTCGATCAGCTCGCCCGAGAGGCCGTAGCGCGTCGCCCGCCAGAGGTTCTCCTCGATCAGCCGGTGCGGGTGCGAGGGCAGCGGCTCGCCCTCGTCGTGCGCGCGTGCGATCCGCGCCGTGAGCGCGTAGCAGAGCGCGGCGAGGCCCCGCGCCTCGCCGAGGTCGGGCTGGGCGTCGCAGATGCGGATCTCGACGGTCGGGAAGGCGAGGTGCGGCCGGACGCTCCACCACAGCTGCGTGTGCTCGTCGATCGAGCGGGTCGCGTAGAGGAAGCGCACGTAGCGCTCGAAGCCGTCCCAGCCGTCGTACGCGTCCGGCACGCCGCCGCGCGGGAACATCTTCGTGAAGATCTCCGTGCGGGCGGAATGGAGGCCGCTGTTCACGGCCTCGACGAACGGCGAGCTGGCGGACAGGGCCAGCAGCTCGGGAAGGAAGTTGCGCAGGCCGTTGCAGACGGCGATCGCGCG
>DASSQK010000055.1:0-7533 GCA_035702555.1 Gaiellaceae bacterium
TCGACCGACCGGACGCACGAGCTCGTCCGCGGCCACGAGCGGGTGCGGCTGCTCGAGTGCGAGCGGGCCGGGAAGCTGCCGACGATGAACCGCGCCGTCCGCGAGACGGAGAGCGAGATCCTCGCCTTCGGCGACGCGAACGCGACCTGGGCGCCCGACGCGGTGCGGAAGCTCGTGCGCAACTTCGCCGATCCGGACGTCGCGTACGTCTGCGGCCAGGTGCGCTTCCAGCGCGACGACGGCTCGAACCGCGAAGGCGTCTACTGGCGCTACGAGATGTGGCTGCGGGAGAGCGAGTCGGCGCTCGGCTCGATCACCGGCGGGAACGGGGCGATCTACGCCGTACGCCGTTCGGACTACGTCGAATGGCCGTTCGGCCACGACCAGGGCTTCCCGACGCTGATGGCGCAGAAGGGTCGCCGCGCGGTCTACGAGCCGGAAGCGCTGGCGTTCGAGAAGCCGAGCCGCGACAACGAGGACGAGTTTCGGCGCAAGGTGCGGATGCTGCCGTGGTCGTGGCGCTACCTGTTCGAGGCCGCGCCGCTCCGTGGAGTGCCGCCGATGTACCTCTTCGAGCTGCTCTCTCACCGGGTGCTGCGCTATGCGAGCGGCTTCCTCCACGTTGGCCTGCTGGCGAGCTCGATCGCGCTCTGGGGCGAGGGCTGGGTCTACGAGGCGACGCTCGCCGCGCAGGCGCTGTGGCTCGCGCTCGCGGCCGCCGGGAAGCTGAAGTTCCGCGTCCCCGGCGCCGGCCTGGCCTGGTACTACCTCCTGATGACCGCCGCCACGATGGCCGCGCTCGTGCGCTACCTGCGCGAGGGCGCGCCGCTGACGTGGGAGAAGGCCGAAGGCACTCGCTGAGGCGCCGGCTCGGCGGCGCCGACAAAGGGAGGCCGTGCGGGCTTTGCCCGTGCGGCCGTTAGACGGCGAACTGACGCATGCCATCACGAGGGGTCGCTAGTTTGGGGCGGGTGCGCCTGCTCGCGCTCTCGTTTCTCGCGCTCGCGCTGCTCGCCGCCGGCTGCTCTTCGGATCGCAAGGCCCAGCCGACGACGACGCACGCCGCGCCCGCGGCCCTGACGCCGCCGCCGAAGCCTGCGCCGCCGCCGAAGCGGTCGAAGGTGCACGTGATCGTCCTCGACGGCGACACCGGCGCGCCGGTGCGGAACGCCGCCGTCCACGTCGGCCGCTTCGGCGGCAAGACGAACTACCACGGCGTCGCGAAGATCAAGATCGCCCGGCACACGCGCCTGCAGGTGAAGGTCGCGAAGCGCGGCTACGACGGCTTCAGGCAGCGGCTGCAGTTCCGGAACCGACCCAAGGTGGGCGTGCGCGTCTACCGGGCCGACCTGCAGTGGCCGCGCTACGGCGCCTCGCCGGGCCGCACGCAGACGCACCCGCTGATCCACATCCGGCCGCCCTTCCGCGTCGTCTGGAGCCGCGCGGTCGGCGGGCTGATGGAGTTCCCGGCCGTGGTCGACTCGGACGTGGCCTTCGTGGCCAACTACCACGCGAGCGTCCGCGCCTACTCGATGCGGAACGGCAAGCCGGTCTGGCGGCGCGACCTCGGCGGGATCATGGCCGCCTCGCCCGCGGTCGTCGGCGAGGACGTGGTCGTCCACGCCATGAACGGCCATGTCTATGTGCTCGACCGGCACAACGGCCGCATCCGTTGGAGCTACCGCACCGGCGCGGCGATCGAGTCGTCGCCGCTGGTGCTGAACGGCGTCGACTACTTCGGCGACTGGAGCGGCACCGTCTGGGCGCTCGACCTGAAGACGCACCGCCCCCGCTGGACCTACCGCTCGGGCGCGAAGATCACCTCCAGCGCCTCGTTCGCCGGCGGGACGATCTTCATCGGCGACTACGGCGGCAGGCTCCGGGCGCTCAACCCGCGCAACGGCGGGCTGCGCTGGTCGGGGTCGGTGAACGGCCGCGTCTACGGCACCCCGGCGACCGACGGCGGCCGCGTCTTCGTGCCGAGCTCGACCGGCGGCTCGCTCACCGCCTTCTCGACGCGCGGTTCGCGCCTCTGGTCGCTGGGAACGGGCACGTACGTGTACGCGTCGCCGGCAGTCTGGAACGGCCGCGTCTACATCGGCTCCTACAACGGCTCGCTCTACTGCCTCTCGGCGCGGAGCGGCCGCGTGCTCTGGCGGTTCTCCAGCGGTGCGTCGATCGGCGGGGCCGCCACCGTCGTCGACGGCGTCGTCTACTTCGCGAACCGCCACCACCGCATCTACGCGCTGAACGCGCGTACAGGGGGGCAGATCATGCGCTGGCCCGACGGAGCCTTCGTGCCGGTCTCGGGCAACGGGCGCCTCCTGCTCCTGCACGGCTTCTCGCGGCTCTACGCGATGGCGCCGAAGAACCGTCCGCGATGAAGCGGGTCCTCATCGCCGTCGCCGGCATCGTGCTGCTGGTCGCCGCCGCCCTGATCGCCTTCGGGCTCTACCGCAAGCACCAGGGCGCCGACGTGCACGGCTCCTCGACGCAGGAGTTCGTCACGACGCAGGCCGCCCCGCCGCCGGTGAAGCCGCAGCCGAAGATCCGCTGGCCGATGTACCGCTTCGACGAGGCGCGGCAGGCGAACGCGGAGCGGATGCTCGTCCAGCCCCCGTACAAGCACCTCTGGTTCTTCCGCGCCCGCTCGCTCGTCGAGTTCCCGCCGGCCGCCGCGTACGGGCGCCTCTACTTCGCCAACGCGACGGGGACGCTGTTCGCGCTCGAGACCTCGAGCGTGAAGGTCAAGTGGGCCTACCGCGCGCACCGCTGCACCGCCGCCTCGCCCGCGGTCGACAACCACACCGTCTACATGACGTTCATGAACAAGCCGCCCTGCAACGCGACGCGCTCCGGCCTCGACGGCGAGGTCGTCGCGATCAACGCCGACACGGGCAAGGTGCGCTGGAAGCTGCGCATCGGGCCGAGCGAGTCGTCGCCGCTCGTGCTCGACGGCGTGGTCTACGTCGGCGACTGGACCGGCAAGGTCTACGCGCTGAGCGCGGCCTCGGGGGCGACACGCTGGACCTTCCAGACCGGCGACAAGGTCAAGGACGCGGTCGCCTTCGCGGGCGGGCGCGTCTACTTCGGCTCCTACGACCACCACGTCTACGCGCTCAACGCGCGCACCGGAAAGCTGTTCTGGAAGGCGTCGGCCCAGCAGCGGCTCGGCTCGCGCGGCACGTTCTACTCGACGCCCGCGGTCGCCTACGGCCGCGTCTACATCGGCTCGACCGACGGCAAGGTCTACTCGTTCGGCGCGACGAGCGGGAAGGTGCGCTGGTCGCACGGGACCGGGGGCTACGTCTACTCGTCGCCGGCGATCTTCGAGCGGCGGGTCTACGCGGGCTCGTTCACCGGCGACCTCTACTGCTTCGACGCCGCCACCGGCGACGTGAAGTGGAAGTACCGCACCAACGGGCCGATCTCCGGCTCGCCGGTCGTGATCAACGGCGTCGTCTACGTCTCCTCGCTGCGCGGCCGCACCTACGGGCTCGACCCGCACAGCGGGAAGCTGCTCTGGTCGTTCCGCCGCGGCGCGTACGCCGCCGTGATCTCCGACCGGCGGCGCCTCTACCTCGTCGGCTACTCGCGGATCTTCGCCCTCGCTCCGCGGCTGCGCGGGTAGGCTCACCGGCCGTGACCGGGGTGAGGGAACGAGAACGCGACCTGCCGGAGCTCGACGCCGAGCGCGACGTCGACCTCCACCGCCACTGGGACTCGGTCACCACGCACTGGTGGCTGCCGGTCCTCGGGCTCGTCGGCGGGATCGTCGTCGGCTACCTGATCTCGCTCGGGGGCGCCCAGGTCTACAAGGCGAAGGCCACCGTGTACCTCGGCCAGCCGCTCTCGCAGGGCGGCGTGCAGGTGCAGAGCCAGGCGACGAACCCGAGCACCGTGCGGCAGATCGTCACCGCGGAGTCGACGATTCAGCGGGTCGCGCGGGATGCGGGCCTACGCGCCGGCCAGCTGCGCGGGCACGTCTCGACGCAGGCGGTGACCGGAAACATCTCGCGGCTCGGACAGAACCCGCTCGTGGCGATCACGGTCACCGGCCACGCTCGCAGGCCGGTGGCGCGCGCGGCCAACGACCTGGCCCGGGCCGTCGTCTTCTCGGACGCGCTCGCGGGCTACTCGAAGACGAAGATCGAGAATCTCCAGCTCCAGGTCGACACCGAGAAGGCTGCGCTTGCCGCCCTGAACAAGAACATCAAGGCGCAGCAGCAGGCGCTGAGCAATGCCTCCGGGCTGTCGACGACCGACCGCCTGATCCTGGGAAACCAGCTCAGCAGCCTGCAGCAGCAGCTGCTCACGACGACCGACCTCCTCACCACGAACCAGCAGCAGCTCGCGCTGGCGAAGGACGTCGAGGCGCCCCAGATCACGACGCTCGCCGCCGCGACGAAGACGACCGCGCGCAGCCGCCGCAACACGGTCGTCGTGGCCGCGCTGATCGGTCTGCTGCTCGGGATCGTCGCCGCGCTGTTCTACGAGCCCGCGACGCGGGCCGTCCGCTCGCGCTCGTAGCCTCCAGACGTGCTGGAAGGGAAGCGCGTGGCCGTGGTGGTCCCCGCGCACAACGAGGAGAAGCTGATCGGCGAGACGGTCGGGACGATCCCGCCGTTCGTCGACCGTGTCTACATCGTCGACGACCGTTCCTCCGACGGCACCGTCGCGGCGATCCGCGCGCTCGAAGACCCACGCGTCGAGCTGATCGAGCACGAGCGCAACCTCGGCGTCGGCGGCGCGATCGTCACCGGGTACAAGAAGGCCCGCGACGACCGCATGGACGTCACGGCCGTGATGGCGGCGGACGCGCAGATGGACCCCGAGGACCTCGAGACGCTCGCCGGCGCCGTCGCGCGCGGCGAGGTCGACTACGCGAAGGCGAACAGGCTCTTCACCGGCCAGGCCTGGGAGGTGATCCCGCGCTACCGCTACCTCGGCAATGCCGTCCTCAGCCTGCTGACGAAGATCGCCTCCGGCTACTGGCACGTCGCCGACTCGCAGTCCGGCTACACCGCGATCTCGCTCCAGTACCTCGAGCTGCTCGACCTCGAGCGGATCTACGAGCGCTACGGGTTCCCGAACGACCTCCTCGTCCACCTCAACGTCTGGAACGCGCGCGTTCGCGACTACCCGTCGCGCCCGATCTACGGCGTCGGCGAGCGGTCCGGCATCCGCCTGCGCAAGGTCGTTCCCAGGATCTCGTGGCTGCTGCTGAAGGGGTTCTTCTGGCGGATGCGCGAGAAATACGTGATCCGCGACTTCCACCCGCTCGTCTTCTTCTACTTCCTCGGGATCGTGGCGTCGCTGATCGGGCTCGGCCTCGGGATCGCGGAGCTCGTGCTGCGCATCATGGGCAACGACATCACGCCCGCGACGATCGTCCTCGTCGCGCTGCTGCTGATCTCGGGCTCGCAGTTCACGCTCTTCGCGATGTGGTTCGACATGGAGTCGAACCGCGACCTCGGCGGCCGCGGCCGCCGCCGCACCGACCGCTAGGCGGCCTCGCTCACTCCAGCACGTGGATGTCGCGCGCCGCGCACATGTCCTTCAGCACCTGCGGCCAGACCGTCACGCTCACCTCGCCGAGGTGGGCCTTGCGCAGCAGCAGCATCATCGTGCGGGACTGACCGATCCCGGCCCCGATCGAGAGCGGGATCTCGCCGTTCACGATCGCCCGGTGGTACGGCAGCTCGAGGAAGTCGAGCTGGCCGGAGAGCTCCAGCTGCCGCCGCAGCGACTCCTCCGTCACGCGGATGCCGCCCGACATCAGCTCGTGGCGCCGGCGCGTGACCGGGTTCCAGACCAGGATGTCGCCGTTCAGCCCGTGCATCGGGCGCCCGTCGGCGGAGACGGTCTCGCTCGACCAGTCGTCGTAGTCGGCCGCGCGCAGCTCGTGCGGGTAGCCGTCCGCGAGGGGCCAGCCGATCCCGTAGATGAAGACCGCCGGGTGGTCCTGCAGGATCGCGGTCTCGCGCTGCTTGCGCGGCAGGTCGGGGTAGGTCGCGAGGATGTCCTCGGCGTGCAGGAACTCGAGCTCGTCGGGGAGCTCCGGGTAGCGCGGATCGGCGAGCGACGGCCACTCGGCGCGAAGGAAGCGGTCGGCCTCCTTCAGCACCTTCCAGATCGAGCGCACGGTCGCGGTCAGGTAGTCGAGCGTCCGGTCCTCGGGGAGGATCGCCTTCTCCCAGTCCCACTGGTCGACGTACGCCGAGTGGTCGTGGTCGAGGAAGTAGTCCTTGCGAACGGCGCGCATGTCGGTCAGCAGCCCCTGTCCCGGACCCATCCAGAACTGCCGTAGGGCCATCCGCTTCCACTTCGTCGCCGCCTGCACGACCTCGGCGTCGATCGGGTGGCGGCCGCGGTCGTTCGCGATGTGGAAGGTGACGGGCGTGCGCGAGCCGTCACGGTCGAGGTAGTCGTTGACGCCGCTCTCGGAGTCGACGATCAGCGGCACCTGCACGAGCGTGAGGTTCAGCTCCTCGCGGAGCCGGTCCTCGATCAGGCGCTTCGCCGCATACAGCGCGTCCATCGTCTCGCGCGGCGAGAGCAGCGCTTCGTAGTCGTCGGGCAGGACGCGCTCGAGCTCGGCGTAGTCGCCGATCCCCGGCCCAGCGAGGTCGGCTTCCTTGGCCACGGACATGACGCCTCCAATCCGGGGGAACCTGGCCATCGTCCGCTCGAGGGGCCGATCGAGCATCCGCGCGCGGCCTGATCGCCGATGCGGCCTTTCCCCGATGCTCGGAGGCGCAGGCGGGCCGACGCTGTCGTCATGACGATGCCCGCGCTCCGGAAGCTCGCGCGCGAGCCCGGCCTGCAGCTGGTGGAGGTGCCGGTCCCCGTGCCCGGGCCGAACGAGGTGCTCGTGCGCGTCGAGGCGGCGAGCGTCTGCGGCACGGACCTGCACATCGAGCGCTGGGACGAGTGGGCGCGGCAGCGGATCGCGCCGCCGCTGACGCTCGGGCACGAGTTCGCCGGCACCGTCGTCGAGCTCGGGCGGGAGGTCCGCGGCGTCGAGACGGGCGACTACGTCTCGGCCGAGAGCCACGTCACCTGCGGCGCCTGCTTCCACTGCCGCACCGGCCACGCCCACATGTGCGAACGGACTCAGATCCTGGGTGTCGACCGCGACGGCGCCTTCGCGGAGTACGTCGCCGTCCCGGAGTCGGTGATCTGGAAGAACGACCGGACGAAGCTGCCGCCCGAGCTCGCCACGCTGCAGGAGCCGTTCGGCAACGCCGTCTACGCGACCGGCGAGCAGGAGCTCACGGGTCGCTCGGTCGCCGTGCTCGGCTGCGGGCCGGTCGGCCTGTTCGCGATCGCGATCGCGCGCGCCTCGGGCGCCGCCCTCGTGCTCGCGGCCGATCGCACCGTCTTCCGGCTCGACCTCGCGCGCCGGATGGGCGCGAGCGCCGTCGTCGACGTCGGCGCCGTGCAGGACGAGGCGGGCTGGTTCCTCGAGCACCACGAAGGGCTCGGCTTCGACGTCGTCTTCGAGATGTCGGGCGCCGGCCGCGCGGTCGC
>DASSQK010000056.1:0-12407 GCA_035702555.1 Gaiellaceae bacterium
GCGCCGTTCCACATGTGGACGCCCGACGTCTACGAGGGCGCGCCGACCCCCGTGACCGCCTTCATGTCGGCTGCGACGAAGGCGGTCGCGCTCGTGCTGATGCTGCGCGTGCTCGTGACCGCCTTCCCGCAGGAGGCGCACCTCTGGACGGTGACGGTCGCCGTGATCGCCTGCATCTCGCTCGCGGTCGGCAACCTCGCGGCGCTCGTCCAGCGCAACCTGAAGCGGATGCTCGCCTACTCTTCGATCTCCCACGCGGGGTTCATGCTGATCGCGATCGCCGCGAACAACGCGCTCGGGGCGCGCGCGCTCCTCTACTACCTGATCCCGTACTGCGCGATGTCGGTCGGGGCCTTCGCCGTCGTCGCCGCCCGCGAGCGGGAGCTGAACAAGCCGGTCACGTTCGACAACCTCGCGGGCTTCGGCTGGGAGCGGCCGCTGCTCGGCGTCTCGATGGTCGCCTTCATGCTCGGCTTCGCCGGCTTCCCCCTGACCGGCGGCTTCGTCGGGAAGTTCTACGTCTTCTCGGCCGCCTACGACCGCGGCTGGACGTGGCTGGTGATCGTCGGCGTGGCTGCGACGGCGGTCAGCCTCTACTACTACCTCGGCGTGATCCGCGCGATGTACTTCCGCCCCTCGGAGGAGCTGCAGCTCGCCGTGGCAGGCGGCTCGCCGCCGCCCGAGCGTGCGCTGCAGACGGCCGTCGCGGCGGCGCTCGTCGTCACGGTGGGCTCGTTCTTCGCCGTCCAGCCCCTGATCGAGGCGGCGAGGCACGCCGCCTCCTCGCTGCACTTCTAGACTTCCCCGCGAACCGGGCGATGGGGCCCGCCTTCAACCGCCGCGACGGCTGATGGCTCCTACTCGAGCGAAAGGAGCCTCATGCTGCTCGTCCTTGCCGTCGCCCTGGGCGGCGCCGCGGGCGCCCTCGCGCGCTACGGTCTCGACCGCTTCATCGAGCACCACGTCCTCACGGTCTTCCCGTGGAGCACGTTCGTCGTCAACGTGACGGGCTGCTTCCTCGCCGGCGTCGCGGTGGCGACGCTCGTCGACCGGCACGACACGCCCGCGTGGCTGCGCGTCGGGGTCGTCGTCGGCTTCCTCGGGGCGTACACGACGTTCTCGACCTTCGCCCAGGAGAGCCGCGACCTCGCGGTCGGCGGGCATCAGCTCCTCGCGCTGACCGACGCCGTCGCAAGCGTCGCCGTGGGCGTCGCCGCCGTCGGGCTGGGCACGGTGGCTGGACGGCTGCTCTAGCGCCCGCGGAGCTCGGCGGCCGCCGAGACGGCGGCCTGAACGCAGAAGACGGCCAGACAGGCCAGGAGCGCGGAGCGTCCGAGTGCCGGCACCGAGCCCTGCGTGACATCGGGCGCACGCACGGCGGCGCCGATCACCAGCAGCCCGAGCACGGCCGCCCACAGGAGCGCATGCAGGTGCTCCTGGGCGCCGTCGAGCACCTGGCCGAAGGCGGCGAGTGCCGCCGCCGCAGCGGCCGGTACGGCCAGCAGAAGCGCATAGAACGCAAGCCCGTGCGCCCCGGCGCCGTCGGCCGCAGCCGCCGCGATCACGAGCACGACAGGTGTCGCCCGGCGAGCCATGCCGAGGGGTTCTGCATCCGCGCCTCGGCTCCTTCGTTACCCTCACCGGACTCGTCCGGAAAGGAGTTCTGCATGGCCGATGTGTCGGTGACGTGGCTGGGTCACGGGAGCTTTCGGCTCGACTCGCCCGAGGGCAAGCGCATCTACGTCGACCCGTTCCTCAACGGGAACCCGAAGTGCCCCGAGTCGGAGCTGGAGCCCGAGCGGGTGGACGTCATCGCCCTCACACACGGGCACGGCGACCATATCGGCGACACGGTCGCGCTGAGCAAGAAGTTCGAGCCCGAGATCGTCGCACTGCTCGAGCTGAACTCGTGGCTCGGTGGGCAGGGGGTGCAGGTTCCCGACATGGGCCCGAACAAGGGCGGCACCGTCGAGGCCGGCGGCGTGAACTTCACGCTCACGAACGCGTTCCACTCGAACGCGACGCCGGACGGCACCTACGCCGGCGAGTGCACCGGGCTCGTGCTCACGTTCTCGAACGGCAAGAGCGTCTACTTCGCCGGCGACACGTGCGTCTTCAGCGACATGCAGCTGATCGGGCGCATCTACTCGCCGGACGTTGCCGTGCTCCCGATCGGCGGCTACTTCACGATGGATCCGCGCGAGGCCGGAGTCGCACTCGAGCTGCTCGGCACGAAGCGCTGCATCCCGTGCCACTACGGCACGTTCCCCGTGCTCACCGGGACTCCCGACGAGCTGCGGCAGCAGGCGCCCGGGGTGGACGTGATCGAGCTGCAGCCGGGGGAGACGACCACGATTTGAGAGAGCGCTGGTTCGGCGCGACGGGCCGGCGCGTACCGGAGATCGCGGTGGAAGGGGAGCTGGACGTCGAAGGCGCGCTCGTGCTCGACGGCGTCGCCGACGAGGCGGCCTTGAAGGAGGCGCACGAAAACGGGCGGCCGGTCGTGGTGCGGGCGAGCTCGGCCGAGGCGGTCAAGGCGGCCCTCGCGCGCCCGGAGGTGGCCTCGGTGCTCGTGCCGCAGTCGAAGCGCGAGCTCGTAGACCTCGACCTCACGGAGCTCACGTATGGCTAGCCCGATCGTCGCGACGTACTCGATCGCGGCCTGCGACCTCGAGTCGCAGCAGTGGGGGGTCGCCACGCAGTCGAAGTTCCTCGGCGTCGGCTCGGTCGTGCCGTGGGCGGAGCCGCAGGTCGGCGCGATCGCGACGCAGGCCTGGGCCAACCCTCGCTTCGGGCCCGACGGCCTCGCGCTCCTCCGGGAAGGGCTGAACGCCCAGGAGGTCGTCGACCGGCTGACCGCGGCGGACGAGGGGCGCGACCACCGCCAGCTCGGCGTCGTGGATGGCGACGGCGGCAGCGCCACCTTCACGGGAGCGGAGTGCATGGACTGGGCGGGCGGCCGCACGGGGCCGTGCTATGCCGCGCAAGGCAACATCCTCGTCTCGGCGGCCACCGTGGACGCGATCGCCGAGACCTTCGAGGCGACCGCGGGCAAGCCGCTCGTCGAACGCCTGCTCGACAGCCTCGACGCGGCCCAGGCGGCCGGGGGCGACCGCCGGGGCCAGCAGTCGGCGGCGCTGCTCGTCGTCGAGCGCGACGGCGGCTACGGCGGCCTCTCCGACGGCGTCGTCGACCTCCGCGTGGACGACCACGAGCGACCGCTCGAGGAGCTCCGCCGCATCTACGCCCTGCACCAGGCGATCTTCGGCGAGACGCCACGTGAGGAGTGGCTGGAGGTCGACGACGCGCTGGAAGCGGAGCTGCGCGAGCGGCTCGGACGGCTCGGGCACGACGGCGACCTCGCCGAGGCGTTCTTCGCCTGGGCGGGAAGGGAGAACCTGGAGGAACGCGTGGACGGGGTCGAGCGCGTCGATCCCGTCGTCATCGAGGAGCTGAGGAGGCAGAGTTGAGCGAACGCATCGCCCGGATCGACGACCTCGAGCGATACCCGATCTCCGGCCAGGACGGCCTCACGTGGAGGCCCGTCCGGCGCCACTTCGACATCCGGTCGTTCGGCGTCAACGCGTACACCGCGGAGGAGGCGGGGCAGCGCGTCGTCGAGGAGCACCGCGAGGAGAACGGCCACGAGGAGCTCTACGTGGTGATCGCGGGGCGCGCGACGTTCATGCTCGACGGCGAGGAGCACGACGCCCCGGCGGGGACGCTCGTGCACTGCCCGCCGGGGACGCTGCGCGGAGCGGTGGCGGCCGAGCCGGGGACGACGGTGCTGGGGATCGGCGCGAAGCCCGGCGAGGTCTTCCACCCGTCGGGCTGGGAGTGGGTCTTCGCGGGCGTCTCGCTGCTCGACCAGGGGGACGAGGAGGGCGCGCGACGTGAGCTGCAGGCCGGCATCGACGCCAATCCGACCGCGTGGCAGGGCCCGTTCAACCTCGCCTGCATCGAGGCTCGGCTCGGAAACCGCGACGCGGCGCTCGATCAGCTCGAGCGCGCGGCCGAGTTCGACCGCGAGGCGGTCGCGAAGTACGCGCCGAACGACGAGGACTTCGCCTCGGTGCTGGACGACCCGCGCTTCCTAGCCATCACCGGGCAGGCGGACGCCGAGGGCACGGGCGCGTAGCGCCGGGAGCGGGTCGGCCTCCGGCCGCGCCACCAGGAGCACGGCGCCATGGCCTGGCTCGGCCACCAGCGAGTCGACCAGCAGCTGCAGCCCGATCGCGAGCGCGAACGCCTTGTGCGCGCGCTCGCCGCCGAACGGCACGAGCTCCTCCGCGGCCGCCTCGCCGGCCAGCACCGCGCCGTAGGTCACGCGGCCCATCGAGACGTCGCAGACGAGCGGCTCGCCCTCCGAGGACGGGATCGCGATCGCCAGCGGGTTCGTGCCCGTGAGCTTCGGGCCGCCGTCCGGGTGGCCGAGCCGTGCCGGCGAGGTGGCCGTCAGCGCCGCGACCAGGCCGCCCTGCGCGAGCCTCCGGGCCCAGTAGCCGAGCATTCCGGTGGGGAAGCAGCGCTGCGCCACGACGAGGCGCGCGTGCGCGGGCGGGTCGGCGAGTTGCGCGTCCACAATCGCGGCCAGCGTCAGGTATCCGAGCGCGCCGTTCCCGTCCCAGCGCTGGAAGCCGGAATCGTCCAGCACGCGGCGGGGGCGCGCCTCGGGGTCGAGCTCGAACGGCCTCGTCGCCAGCCATTCGACCCGCGAGAGCCCGTGGCCGGTCTTGCCGCGCCGCTCCGCGTCGAGGAAGTGGTCGGCCAGCGTCCGCGCGTCGGCGTCGCCGAAACCGAGCCCGCGCAGGGCCTCCAGGACCTCGTCTTCGCGCATGTTCACGAAATCCTTACGCAGCGCAACAGCCGCTGCGGCCGCCCTGTCGTCTAAGTCTCTAGTTTCAGCGGGGGCTCCAGCGCGGAGACCCCGGGGTCCGCTGGAACTCCTGGAGGGCGCCCCACGTGGCGCCCTTCACCTTTCACGGCTATAACGGCAAGGTGAAAGGGGTCGTCGCGCTTGCCGTCGCGCTCGGCGCCGTCTTCGTGGCGACCGCTGCGGCCGCCCCGAGGCCGCACGTCGAGCGGGCCCAGTCGGGCGACGTCCAGGCCGTCTTCACGTACACCTGGGATCCGGCGCGGTTCCACTTCGGCAAGCAGCGCCTGACGATCAAGCGCCTCGGCGAGACGCGCTTCGCAGCGCGGCTGCGCCCTCCGCCGGGCAACGGCGTGAACGCACAGCCGGCCGGCTTCTTCCAGCACCACCGTTCCGTCTCGCTCAGCGACCTCGACGGCGACGGCGAGCCCGAGGTGCTGGTCGACCTCTACTGGGGCGGCGCGCACTGCTGCTGGTACACCCAGATCTACCGCTACGTCCCGGCGACCGGCAGGTACCGCACGAACGTCCACGTCTGGGGCGACTTCAGCTACGTCCTCGCCGACCTCGAGCACGACGGACGGCAGGAGATCGTGACGCGGGACGACCGCTTCTCGTACGCCTTCGCGAGCTTCGCCGACTCGCGCTGGCCGGTGCGGATCCTGCGCTACCGCCTCGGAAAGATGACGGTGGAGACGACGGCTTACGCGAGCGAGATCCAACGCGACGCGACGGAGCTCTGGCACGAGGCCCTCGCGCGGGCGCCGAAGAAGGCGCGCAACAACCAGGGGATCATCGCCGCGTGGGCCGCCGACCAGGCGATGCTCAAGCGCTCCAGGCAGGCGTTCGCGACGATCGACCGCCTCTCGCGCTCCGGCCGCATCCACGGCGACCTCCCGCGGGCGCAGTTCGAGCGCCGCCTGCGGCGCTTCCTGGTGCGGACCGACTACCTCTAGGAGAGGACCGGCAGGGACTTCACGATCCCGACGCCCTGCTCGCGCTTGGTGGCGACGATCGCCTCGGCCACGGCCGTGATCGCCCGCGCGGGCTCGGCGTCGGCGTCGCGCTCGACCAGCGGCACGCCCTCGTCACCGGCCTCGCGCAGGCGCGCGTCCAGCGGGACGCTGCCGAGCAGCGGCACCTCGAGCTCGTCGGCGAGCCGCGCCCCGCCGCCGCTGCCGAACGCCTCGCCGCTCATGTTCTCGATCACGCCGAGCAGCCGCATGTTCGTCTTGCGGGCCATGAGCGCCGCGCGTGCCGCGACCTCCTGGGCCAGCGGCTGCGGCGTCGTCACGATCACCGCCTCCGCCCGCGGCAGGAGCTGCCCGAGCGAGATCGAGACGTCGCCCGTACCGGGCGGCATGTCGACCACCAGCGTGTCCAGCTCGCCCCAGTGCACGTCGGTGAGGAACTGCTCGAGCGCGCGGTGCAGCATCGGGCCGCGCCACATCACCGGCTCGTTGTCCTCGAGGAAGAAGCCGATCGACATCAGCTTCAGGTCGCCGCGCACGGGCGGAACGATCATCCGGTCGACCGCGACGGGCTTCTGGTGGATCCCGAGCAGGTGCGGGATGGAATGGCCGTAGACGTCTGCGTCGAGGATCCCGGTGCGCTGGCCGAGGCGGTCGAACGCCGCCGCGAGGTTCGCCGAGAGCGTCGACTTGCCGACTCCGCCCTTGCCGCTGGCCACGGCGATCACGCGTGTCGAGCGGTCGAGCTGGATGCCCTTCGTCCGCTCGGTGACGCCGCCGCGGAGGCGCGCCGTGAGGGCGCTGCGCTCCTCGGGCGTCATCACGCCGAACTCGAGCGAGACGCGCTCGACGCCGTCGATCGGGGCGAGCGCCTGGCCCACCTGTTGCTCGAAGCTCGACCGCAGCGGGCAGCCGGCGACGGTCAGCGCGATCCCGACGGTGACGTCGCCGCCCTCGATGCGGACGTCGCGCACCATGTCGAGCTCGACGACGTTCCGCTTCAGCTCGGGGTCGATGACGCCTTCGAGCGCCTTGAGAATGGCTTCGCGCTGGGGCTCCATGGCCGGAGCCTAGCTGTGTCGGAGGCCCTGCCGGGACGGCGACGGCGCGTCTGTCACGTGTACGTGTCGACTCCGAGCAGCCCCCGGAGCCGAAGGGCGTTTCGCGGCGCGTAGCCGTTCCAGTCGTTGTTGAAGTACGCGAACACCTCGCGCTCCTCGGCCCACGCGGCCAGCCGCTGCGCCCACTCCTCCAGCTCGCGCTCGGAGTAGTTGCCGTTCCGGCCGCGGCGGCCGTGGTGGAAGCGGACGAACGTCCAGTTCGCCGTCTGCTCGTGCGTCCCGAACGGCCGCCGGGGGTCGTCGCCGATCACGAGCGCGACCCCGTGGGTGCGCAGGAGCTCGTACACCGGCTCGGCGAACCACGACTCCTCGCGGAACTCGAAGCAGTGCCGGCCCGGCGGCAGCTGCGCGAGTGCCTCGGCCAGCCGTTCGTCGTCGCGGCGGAACCCCGGCGGCAGCTGCCAGAGCACCGGGCCGAGCTTGGGCGAGCCGACGAACGGGCGGATGCGCTCGTAGAAGAGCGCGATGCTCGGGCCGAGGTCGCGCAGACGCTTGATGTGCGTCGCGTAGCGGCTCATCTTCACCGCGAAGACGAACCCCTGAGGGCTCTCCCGCTCCCAGTTGGCGACAGCGCTCTCGCGAGGCAGGCGATAGAAGGTCGAGTTGATCTCGACCGTGTCGAAGCGGCGCGCGTAGAAGTCGAGCCAGCGCCGGGGCGGGAGGCGCGGCGGGTAGAAGACGCCGTTCCGCCAGTGCTCGTAGTTCCAGCCGGAGCAGCCGATCCGGATCGGCTTCACCGCGAGAGCGCGGCGAAGACGCGGCCGCAGACCTCGGGCGTCGCGGCCGCGACGACGCGCGAGCGGCCCTCGACGTCCAGCGGTGCCCCGCCGAAGGGCGGCGCCTCCGGAAGGTCGATCGCGAGCCCGCGCTCGCGGACGAGGAGCTGCGCCGCCGCGATGTCGACCGCGCGGGCGGGCTTCAGCGAGCAGACCGCGTCGACCCGGCCCGCGGCGAGGTGGCAAAGCGACAGCGCGAGCGAGCCCATCACCCGCAGGCGGTAGGCGAGCCCGACGACCGCGGCTGCCTTTTCCGCGATGCTCGAGGTCAGCGTCGCCTCGAACGAGAGGATCTCGATCTCCTCCTTCGGCGGCAGCGGAGCGAGCACCGCCCCGTTCAGGCGGGCCCCCATGCCCCGCTCGGCGACCCACTCCTCGCCGCTGCCGAAGTCGTGGACGAAGCCGAAGACGACGTCGTCCATCGTCTCGCCCTCGGCCACCGCAATCGAGACGGCGAAGAACGGGATCCCGCGCTTCGCGTTCAGCGAGCCGTCGATCGGGTCGACGACGATCCGCGTCGGGCCGTCGCCGAGCACGCCTGCCTCCTCGGAGACGATGGTCGTGCCCCCGACCGACTCCAGCCGCGCGAGGATCGCCCGCTCGGCGGCAGCGTCGATCGCCGTCGTCTCGTCGCCGCCCTCGCCGTCGCCGACGACGGGTTCCCGCTCGGCGCGGGTGGGCAGCTCCTCGAGCACGCCGCGCACGTCGTCGACCGCGGCGCGGCAGAGCGCGAGCCAGTCGATCACAGAGGCAGGAACAGCAGGCCCGAGACGAGCTTCGGGTAGAAGTAGGTGCTCTTCTGCGGCATCGTCTCGCCGCGCTGCGCGACGGCGAAGACGTCCTCGATCCGCGTCGGCCGCATCAGCACCGCGACCGCCGCCTCGCCCTCGTCCACGGCGCGCACGGCCTCCTGCCAGTCGGGCGTGTAGCTGATGCCCTCGTGGCCGAGGCGGTCGACGAGCTGCACGTCGAGCTCGCTCCCGTCGACCGCGAGCTCGGCGCGGCCGCCCGTGTAGACGACGACGGCCGCCTCGTCCTGCGGGAGCCCCTGGAGCTCGGCGAGCGCCTCCTGCGGGCCGCCCTCGAACGTGCGGCCGGCCAGCGTGGACTCCGGCGCCGCGCCGAAGACGCGGTGGGTCGGGAAGATCATCAGGCCCGGGTCGTCGAGGCTGACCAGGACGGCGAGCACGTACCCGCTCTCCGGGGTTCCAGCCTCCTCGTGGTAGGCGAGCGCGGTCTCGTAGCGGTGGTGGCCGTCCGCGATCAGCAGCTGCCGGTCGGCGAACGCCTCGGCGATGCCGTCCTCCGGAAGCCGCCAGAGCCGCGCGCCCTCGACCTCGATGTCCGGCTCGCGCTCCGGCCGCTCGGCCGGCGCCTCGCCCTCGTAGAGGAAGAAGAGCGGCTCGAGCTGCGCCTGCGTCTCGCGCAGGAGCCGGAGGCGGCCCTCCTTCGGCCCGCGGTGGGTGCGCTCGTGGGGGAGGACGACGCGGTTCTGGTACGGCTCGACCCCCAGCGCGGCCACGAAGCCCTCGCGCGTCCTGGGCACGCCGTCCGGGCCGACGTAGTCCTGCGAGAGCCACCAGAAGCCGGGCTCGGGCTCGTCGACGAGCGTCCCGTCCCCGCGCCAGGCGCGCCAGGTACGGCCCGCCTCGGACTCGGCCAGCGGCAGCGTCAGGTGGACGACGTTGTGCGGATTCCGCGCGGCGAGCTCCTCGCGCCCGGCCGTCGAGACGACGTCGTACGGCGGCGCGACGAGCGTCTCGAGCGGGCCGGCGCGCTCGCCGTAGCGGACGGCGCGAAACGGCTTCACCTCGGCCACGGGGCCGGAGGGTACCAGCCGCGCTCGGGCCTAGACTCGCTCCGTGAGCGCGATCGAGTCGCTGGCCGAGGACCGCGTCGTGGAGGGCGTCTACGCGGTGGCCCGGAAGGAGCGGCGGCGCACCCGCGGGGGGTCGCCGTACCTCGCGCTCGAGCTCGTCGATCCGAGCGGCCGCATCGAGGCGCGGGTGTGGTCCGACGTCGAGCTGCTGGACTCGCGCTTCGGCGAGGGCGACGCCGTCAAGGTGCTCGGACGGGTCGAGCGCTTCCGCGACCGGCTGCAGGTCGACGTGCGCTCGCTGGAGGCCGCCGAGGAGGCGGATCCGGCCGAGCTGGCCCCCGCGATGCGACGGGACGCGGCCGAGCTCGACGGCTTCATGGAGTTCCTCGCGGCCGAGGTCGCGCACCCCGGCCTGCGGGCGACGGTGCGGCGGTTCGTGGAGGACGCGCCGCTGCGAGCCGCTCTGCGGACGCTCCCGGCGGCCGAGACGCACCACTCCTACGCGGGCGGGCTGCTGGAGCACACCGTCGGCGTGGCGACCCTCTGCCGCGAGGCGGCGCAGCTGCACCCGCGGCTGCGGGCCGACCTAGTGCTCTCGGCGGCGCTGCTGCACGACGTCGGCCGGACGGCGGAGCTCGAGCGCGGTCCGACGTTCCGCCCGACCGCGGAGGGGCGCCTGCTCGGCCACGTCCACCTGGGGCTGCGCCTCGTCGAGGAGCGGGCCGCCGGCCTCGAGCCGGAGGTGCGCGCCGAGCTGCTGCACGCGATCGCCGTGCACCACGACCTGCGCGCGGCGCGGACGGCCGAAGCCGCGGTGCTGTACCACGCGAACCAGCTCGACGGGGCGGCAGCCACACGCCCCGTCGACTAGTCGCGGCTCACTTCTTCGTACGTACGGTGATGCTGACCGCGCTGCTGGTCGTGACGGCGCCCCCGTTGTCCGTCGCCCTCGCGGTCAGCGTGTGGTTCCCGGGTGCGACGTTCCTCCACGTGAAGGAATAGGGCGCGCTGGTGTCCGTGCCGAGCAGGGTCGACCCGTCGCGGAACTCCACCTTCGTCACGGTCCCGTCGGTGTCGCCCGCGCTCGCCGTGATCGTGATCGTCGGCTTCCACGGGAAGACCGTGCCGGTCGCCGGCGAAGTGATGCTCACCGTCGGCGGGGTGTTGGGCGGCGGCGGCGGGGGTGGCGGGGGTGGAGGCGGAGGCGGCGGGGGCGGAGGCGGCGGCGGGGGCGCGGTGTTCACCGTGATGCCGGACGCCAGGCTCGTCGTGACGCCGCCGAGGTCGTCGGTTGCCCGGGCGGTGAGCGAGTAGCTTCCGGCACCCACGCCGCTCCAGGTGAAGCTGTACGGGGCGGTCGTGTCCTCGCCCAGCTTCGTCGTGCCGTTGAAGAACTCGACCTTCGTGACGCTGCCGTCGGTATCGGACGCCGTCGCGGTGAGGTTCACGGTCGCGGGCGCGGTGAAGGTCGCGCCGTCCGCCGGCTGCGTGAGCGCCACCGAGGGGAGCGAATTGCCCTGGAGCGTCACCATCGAGGCCACCGACGGGACGCCGTTGGCGTCGATGATGAAGAGCATGTAGAAGCCCGGCGGCGCGATGTTGGCGTTGGCAGGCGCGGTCGCGGTCACGCTGGTCGCCCCCGCGGTGAAGGTCAGCGGGATGTAGCGCTGCTCCATGTTGTTCGAGTGCGTCACGGCGCCGAGCCTGACGAGAGCGACCTTGCTGATCGACCCCGGGCTCCCAGTCGAGATGTCCATCGACGCGCCGTAGAACGTCGTCGAGGGCGCGGCGTCGATCGTCGGCCGCGGCGCGAGCGTGCCGTCGGCCTGGAACAGGTACGGCGGCGAGAAGACCTGGGCGTTCTTGGCGAGGTAGCCGACGGTGTCACAGGTGCCACAGATCCCACCCCCGGACGAGAGCACCCGCCCGTCAGGGAGCAGCAGTGCCGTCGAGTGGTACTGGCGCGTGACCGACTCCGAGGCGAGCGTCCGCCACTGGCCGGTGGCCGGGTTCCACTGTTCTGCGGCATAGACGCCCGCGTTCAGGTCGACAAGCCCCGCTCCCGACGAGTTTCCGCCCGTCGCGAGGACGGTTCCATCGGCGAGGTCGGTCAGGTTGAACTGCCTGCGGCCGAAGGCCATCGGGGAGGCCGTCGAGACCTGCGGCGTCGACCCGTTGAAGTCGATCAGCCGCGCGGTGTTGGTCGAGGGGCCGCCGCCGGCGACCAGCATCTTGCCGACGTTGTAGATCGCGTGGCCGCCGTAGTCGCGGTTGATCGCGTCCCGCTGGCCGAAGGTCTGCCAGGAGCCCGTTCCGGAGGTGTCGAGCGACTGCAGGGTCGTGTCGGGGCCGGAGTTGAAGGCGCGGCCGTTGGGGGCGACGTCCATCCAGGGATAGAGGGGCTGGCCGAGCACCGCGCCGGTCAGCTGGCGCAGGGTGCCCGAGGTCGTCCGGACCTCCGGAGTGTTGACCCGACCCGAAGTGATCAGCATCTCGCCGTTGGCGAGCGGGGTCACCGTCGGATACCAGCGCCCGCCGATCATGTTCGGGCCGAGGCTCCAGAGGTTGGTGACGGGATCGAAGATGTGCGTTTGGACGATCCCGTTGAGCTGCTGGTCGAGGTTGCCACCGGCCATGAACATCCGGCCGTCGGGGAGGTGTGCGAGGCCGCTGCAGAAGATGTTGAAGCCGTCGTTGAGGTCGACCGGGGTCTGCGTTCCCGTCGCTGGGTCCCACACCGTCGCGCGCGTGTGGTCCTGATTCGGGTACGTCTCGGTGGCGTGGTCGCCGATCGAGTCGTACGCGAGCACCTTGCCGTTCGGCAGCAGCGCGACATGGATGCCGACC
>DASSQK010000057.1:0-4840 GCA_035702555.1 Gaiellaceae bacterium
CGACGTCCTCGAAGACGGTGGGGCTGCGCATCATCCGGCCGGCGCCGCTCGCGGCCCAGGTGAGGTCGCCGTCGGCGCTCGCGACCGCGTAGAAGGCCGACAGGTCGGCGTCGAGGCGCAGCATGTGCCGCACCGCGTCGATGGCTCCCGCGGACGGGCCGCTCCCCTCGACGCGAACGAAGCCGGCGCGGCCGGGCCCGACCCGAAGCGTCGTCGCGCCGCGTGGCAGCGCCAGCGTTGTCGTGAGCGTCCACGCCTCCGCGTCGATCTCGTTCGGCGGCAGGTCGGCGACGCCGTGGGACGAGAGCGTTCGGGCGAGGTCGACGGGCTCGCCGCCGGCTCCGACGAGCGCGACCTCCTTCGACCAGCGGCGCGCCACCGCTAGCGCTGAGCCCAGGGGCCGACGCCTCCGACCCGCTCCACGGCGGTGCGCATCGTGAAGCCCGGCGGCGGGTCGTCCATCGGCGGAAAGGTCACGTCGGGGCCGAGGTAGACGTGCGCCAACCGCTGCAGCAGCTCCGGCGCGCCGCCCTCCTCGACCCGCGCAAGCCCGTGGACGACGAGGTACTCCTTCAGGCCCGGCGGGTGGATGCGAGTGCCCTCGAACGAGAGCGAGACCCGCGGGTCGCGGCGCACGTTCCTGAGCTTCCGCTGCTCCGCGGAGAGGTGGCCGGAGACCAGCTCGTCGCCGTCGAGGCCGACCCAGATGCACGACACCTGCGGCGAGCCGTCGGCGTTCAGCGTCACGAGGTGCGCGAGGGCGCCGGACTCGATCAGCTCCCTTGCCTCTGCCGGGAGGCCCGCCATGGTGGAAGTCTGCACACATGGACGTGCTCGGCGTCGACGTGGGCGGTACCTTCACCGACGCAGTGCTCCTGGCCGACGGCGAGCTGCGGACGGCGAAGGTGCCGACCGCCGCACGGCAGGAGGAGTCGGTGCTCGCGGCCGCGGAGGCGGTCGGCGCGGAGGAGGTCGGGCGGTTCACGCACGGCACGACCGTCGCGACGAACGCGCTGCTCGAGCGGAAGGGGGCGCGAACGGCCTTCGTCGCGACGGCCGGCTTCGAGCACCTGCTGCACCTGCGGCGCCAGGACCGCGCCCACCTCTACCGGCTCTGCGCGGCGCATCCCGAGCCGCTCGTGCCGCTCGAGCGGTGCGTCGGCGTGCGGGAGCGGATGGGCCCCGACGGCGTCCTCGAGCCGCTCGACCTCGCCTCGCTGCCGGAGCTCGATCCGGCGGTGGAGGCGGTGGCGGTCTGTCTGCTCTTCTCGTTCCGCGACGCGGGCCACGAGCGTGCGGTGGCGGAGGAGGTGCGGCGGCGGCTGCCCGGCGCGCGCGTCGTCGCGTCGCACGAGATCTCGCCCGAGTTCCGCGAGTACGAGCGAGCCTCGACCGCGGCGGTCGATGCGTACCTCGGGCCGGCGGTGTCGCGCTACCTGGAGGCGCTCGGCGAGGCCGGCGCGGCGGCGGGCCTCCCGGAGCCGCTGGTCATGCGCTCCTCCGGAGGCCTCGCGACGCTGGCCGAGGCCGCCGCGCACCCGGCGGTCGCGGTCGTCTCCGGACCGGCGGCAGGCGTCGTAGGGGCCGCCCGCGTCGCCCGCGAGGCCGGAGTCGAGGACGCGGTCTCGTTCGACATGGGCGGAACCTCGACCGACGTCTGCCTGATCCGCGCCGGGGAGGCGGGTCGGAGCGCAGAGCGAGAGGCGGGCGGGCTCCCTCTGCGCCTGCCGACGGTCGACCTGCAGACGGTCGGGGCGGGCGGCGGCTCGATCGTCTGGCGCGACGCGGGAGGCGCGGTGCGCGTGGGGCCGGAGAGCGCGGGCGCGGACCCGGGGCCGGCGTGCTACGGGCGGGGTGGCACGCGGCCCACGATCACGGACGCGAACCTCCTGCTCGGGCGCGTTCCTGGGCGGCTCGCGGGCGGCCTCGAGCTCGACCGGAGGGCGGCCGAGCGCGCGTTCGACGGGCTCGACCCGGCCGAGGCGGTCGAGGTCGTGAATGCCGAGATGCTGCGCGCGCTGCGGCTGGTCTCGGTCGAGCGCGGGCACGACCCTCGTGAGCTCGCGCTCGTTGCGTTCGGTGGCGCCGGGCCGCTGCACGCGTGCGCGCTGGCGGAGGAACTCGGCATGGAGACGGTGCTCGTTCCGGCGGCTGCGGGCGTGCTCTCCGCCGTCGGGCTCGCGGTCGCGGACGAGCGTCGGGACGCGGTCCGCTCGTACGTGTGCCCGCTGGAGGAGGCCGGCGAGCTGCCGGCGGAAGGCGAGGCCGAGCTGCGCTACCGCGGCCAGTCGTTCGAGCTCGCCGTGCCGCTGCAGCCGCAGCTCGCGGAGGCGTTCCATCGCGCGCACGAGGCGCGGTACGGCTACGCCGATCGCGCCCGGCCGATCGAGGTCGTGGCCGTGCGCACGGCCGAGGTGCGGCCCGGCCCGCCGCTCCGGCTCCCGCCCGCCGCGCCGCTTGAGGTGCGCGGCCCGAGGGTCACCGAGCTCGACGGCGCCACGTGCTGGATTCCCCCTGGGTGGGTGGGGGTTAGGGATGGAAATAGCACGCTGCGGCTCACGAGACAGTCACGAGACCGTGCCAATTCTGTGAAATGAACATCGAGCTCCAGGTCATAGGCGCCTCGTTGCGCTCGATCGCGGACGAGATGGGCGCCGTCCTGATCCGCTCGGCCTTCTCGGCGAACATCAAGGAGCGCCGCGACTGCTCGACCGCCCTCTTCGACCCGCGCGGACGCATGATCGCGCAGGCGGAGCACATCCCCGTCCACCTCGGCGCGATGCCCGACGCCGTCGCGACGGTGCGCGGCCACGACCCCGGCCCGGACGACGTCTGGATCCTCAACGACCCGTTCGCCGGCGGCACTCATCTGCCGGACATCACGCTCGTCACGCGCACGCGCGTGGGCTACGCGGTCACGCGCGCGCACCACGCCGACGTGGGCGGAATCGAGCCCGGCAGCCTCCCGGCCGACTCGAGGACGCTCGCCGACGAGGGAGTCGTGATTCCGCCGACCCGCCTCGACGAGGACGTGCTCGACCGGCTCGTCGCGCGCATGCGCAACGCGGACGAGCGCCGCGGCGACCTGCGCGCGCAACTCGCGGCGCACGCGCTCGCCGCGCGTCGGCTCGATGAGCTGTGCGAGCAGCGCGGGGCCGGAGCCGTCGACGCGGCGATGAACGCGCTCCACGACTACTCCGAGCGGATCGTCCGCGCGGCGATCGCGCGACTTCCGGACGGGCGTTACGAGGCGAGCGACGTGCTCGAGCCCGCGGGGGGCGGGGAGCTCGAGCTCCGCGCGACGCTGACGATCGCCGGCGACGAGCTCGAGCTCGACTTCGCCGGGACCGCGCCTCAGCACGACGGCAACCTCAACTGCCCGCTCTCGGTCACGCGCTCGGCCTGCTACTTCGTCGTCCGCTGCGTGACCGATCCCGACGTGCCCGCCTCGGGCGGGGCGTTCGTCCCGGTCGCGGTTCGGGCGCCGGGGGGCTCGCTCGTGAACGCTCGCCACCCCGCGGCCGTCGCTGCGGGAAACGTGGAGACCTCGAGCCGCATCGTCGACGTCGTCTTCGCCGCCTTCGGCCAGGCGGTGCCGGTTCCCGCGCAGGGCCAGGGGACGATGAACAACCTCACGCTGGGCAACGAGCGCTTCACGTATTACGAGACCGTCGGCGGCGGCCAGGGCGCGTGCGCCGACGCCGACGGCCCGTCCGGCGTGCAGGTGGCGATGTCGAACACGCTCTCGACGCCCACCGAAGCGCTCGAGCTCGCGTATCCGCTGCGCGTCGAGCGGCACGCCCTGCGCCTCGGTTCGGGCGGGGCCGGCGATCACCGTGGGGGCGACGGGGTGGTCCGCGAGCTGCGCGTGCTGGAGGACTGCCGCCTGTCCCTCGTCGGCGAGCGGCGCGCGCGCGCTCCGCACGGCTGCCGCGGAGGGGGGCCGGGGCTGCCCGGACGGAACCTGCTCAACGGCCGGGAGCTGCCCGCGAAGGTCGCTCGGGACGTGTCCGCGGGAGACGTGATCCGTGTCGAGACGCCCGGCGGCGGCGGCTCAGGACACGTCCGAAAAGGCCACTAGCGGCGCCTCCCGGGCTGCGGTAGGACCGGCCCGAGGAATGTTGCACTTTCGACACGTCTCCGTTTCACACGCGTGCGCCGGCCACGCCTACCGTCGACGGGAGTCGATGGGAGGCGACGCGCCTCCGGAAAGGAGCTCGAAATGCAGCATCCCGCTGCTCGAGCCGGCCGCGCCGCGGTGCTCGGGGTCGCCGTCGTGAGCGCCGCAGTCTTCGGGATCGGACGCGCGCAGGCAGTCACGCCGAGCTGCATCGCCGGCCAGATCACGAAAGTCGCGAACCCGGCGCTCACGGCGCCGAGCCCGACGCGGCCCGGGAACACGATCACCTCGAGCGGCGGCTCGTGGACGTCTTGTGGCTTCGCCTTCACCGGCTTCTACAAGGAGTGGCTGAGAGACGGAGCCGTGTTCGCCGGGCCGACGTGGGTAGCCGGCGGGCCCGGCTCGTTTGCCTACGTCGCGCAGAGCGCCGACGTCGGCCACGCGATTCGCTCCGCCGTGAAGCCCTGTAACGGCGACGGCTGCTACGGGTCGTTCGCGCTTAGCTCGAACGCAATCGTTCCGGCTGCCCCGCCCCCTCCGCCTCCACCGCCCCCTCCGCCGCCGCCCCCACCTCCGCCCGTCGTGGCGCAGGGGTACGTGCGGGATCCGACGGGCGTCCCGGTCCCGGGAGCCAGCGTCAGCCTCTACCGCGACCCCGCGGTGGACGGCGCGGTGACGGTCGCGCCGCTCGCGACAGCGACCACCGATACGGTCGGGTTC
>DASSQK010000058.1:0-4620 GCA_035702555.1 Gaiellaceae bacterium
GTGGATGTCGGCCTCGTGCGAGAGCCGGCCGCTCGTCTTCAGGCCGATCACGACGATCACCTCGACGAACAGCGCCGCCGAGGCGGCCACGGCCCCGAGCGCCTGCCAGCTGGGCCCGCCCGCCCAGGGCGCGTCGGCGCGACCGCCCAGGTAGGCGATCACAAACAGGAACATCACCATCACCGCGCCCGCGTAGACGAGCACCTGCGCCGCGGCCACGAACTCCGCCGAGAGGAGCAGGTACATGACCGCGAGCGAGGCGAGGTTCCCGATCAGCGAGAGCGCCGAGTAGAACGGGTTCGAGAACGAGACGACCGCGATCCCGGTCCCGATGCACGCGAAGGCCGCGACGATCCAGACCATCCAGACGAGGACGTTCGCGGCCGACGCGACGATCACGAGTGTGTCTTGTAGTAGGGAACGGGGGTGTCGTAGAGCTCCGGGTCGGCGACCGGCACGCGCTTGATCGGCTCGGCGAGGAGCATGTCCTTCGTGTAGATCAGGTCGTCGCGCGAGTACTCGGAGATCTCGAACTCGTTGCCGAGGGTGATCGCGTCGAACGGACACGCGAGCTCGCAGTAGCCGCAGAAGATGCAGCGGCTCATGTTGATCTCGTAGATGCGCGCGTAGCGCTCACCCGCCGAGACGCGGTTGTCGGGGGTGTTCTCGGCGGCGACGACGCGGATGCAGTCGGCCGGGCAGGCGGCGGCGCAGAGCGAGCAGCCGACGCACTTCTCGAGCCCGTTCTCGTGCAGGTGCAGCCGGTGCCGGCCCCGGAAGCGCGGGTAGACCGGCCGCTTGTACTCCGGGTACTGCTGCGTGATCGGCTTCTTGAAGATCTGCTTGAAGGTGACGCCGAAGCCCTTGATGCTGTCGAGCGGGTTGGCGTTGACGCGCGCCATCAGAACGCCGCCACGCAGGCCGCCGTCACGAGCGCGTTGATCGTCGCCACCGGCAGCAGCACCTTCCAGCCGAAGCGCATCAGCTGGTCGTAGCGCAGGCGCGGAAGCGTGGCTCGGATCCAGAGGAAGCAGAAGACGACGATCAGCAGCTTGAGCACGAACCAGAGCGGCCCGAGCGGCGCCCAGGGCCCGTACCAGCCGCCGAAGAAGAGCGTCACGGCCAGCGCCGAGAGCGTGATCATGTTCACGTACTCGCCCATCTGGAAGAGGCCGAAGCGCATGCCGCTGTACTCGGTGTGGTAGCCGGCGACGAGCTCCGTGTCGGCCTCCGGGAGGTCGAACGGCGGCCGGTTCGTCTCGGCGATGCCCGCGATGAAGAACACGATCAGGCCGACGACCTGCGGCGCGGCGAACCAGATCGTGTCGTGCTGCTTGTGGACGATGTCGACGAGGTTCAGCGACTGCCCCATCAGCACGACGCCGAGGACGGCGAAGGTCAGCGAGACCTCGTACGAGACCATCTGCGCGCACGTCCGCATCGAGCCGAGCAGCGAGTACTTCGAGTGCGACGACCAGCCGCCCACGATGAAGCCGTAGATCCCGATCGAGCTGAGGGCGAAGATCAGGACCAGCCCGATCGAGACGGGCGCGACCACGCCGTTCACCTGGTAGCCGGCGATGTCCCAGCCCGGGCCGAACGGGATCACGCTGAACGCGAGCAGCGCGGTGAAGGCCGACAGCACGGGCGCCCCGATGTAGAGGGCGTCGACGGCGCTCGCCGGGAAGAACGCCTCCTTGCGGATCAGCTTGACGAGGTCGGCGATCGGCTGCAGCAGGCCGAACGGGCCCGCGCGGTTAGGGCCGTAGCGGAGCTGCATCCGGCCGAGCACCTTGCGTTCCACCCAGGTCATGTAGGCGAAGGTCAGCATCACGAGGTTGATGATCAGGAAGGCCTTGATCAGCGAGACCCACCACGGCTCGGTCACTTCGCCACCTCCACCTTGCCGCCGAGGGCGCCCGCGTGCTCCGTGGCGACCCGGACGATCCCGGCGCGCAGGCTCCGGTTCACGCGCGCGCGGAGCTGAACCGACGTGCCGTTGTGCGAGACGGTCACGAGCTCGCCGCTCGCGATCTTGCGGCGCTTCGCGTCGTCCGCAGAGAGCTCGACCTCGGGCTCCGGGCGCTGGAACTGGAGCTCCGGCACGCGCTCGATCGCCGGCCCCGAGAAGAGCGGCTTGTAGCGAACGAGCGTCAGGCCCTTGCCCTTGGGCGCCGGCGGCTCCTCGGGCAGCTTCGGCTCGGGCGCCTCGCTGCGGGTGCGAAGCTCCGCGCGCTCGCCGACCTCGCCGAACGGCAGCCCGTCGTAGATCTGATCCGACAGCTCGGCGAACACCGCGGACGCGTAGGGCGGCACCTGGACGTCGAAACGCTCGGCCAGCCGCGAGATCCACGCGAGCTCGTCCGGCGCAGGTGGGATCGCGGCCCGGCGGAGGCGCTGAAGCCGGCCCTCGAGGTTCACGTAGGTGCCGTCGCGCTCGAGGTAGCTCGTCCCCGGGAGGACGAGGTCGGCCCAGCCCGCGGTGAGGCCCTGGAACATCGACGTCACGAGCACGCGCTCCGCGCGCTCGGCGAGGGCGCGCACGTTCGGGTCGGCGGCGGCCTCGTCGCCGGAGACGATCAGCAGGCCGATCGGGTCCGGGGCCTCGCCCTCGCCGTCGTCGGCCGCGGCCCACGCGTCGGCGGCGCCGCGCCCGTTCGCGGTTCGCGGCAGGTGGAACGCGCCGCTCTGCGGGCGGCCGGCGAAGCCGAGCTCGCGCGCCAGCGCGGCCAGGTGCGCCCCGCCGGCGCCTTCCTCGCTCGACCAGATCAGGAACGCGCGCTCGCTCTCGCGCAGGCGCTGTCCGAGCTCGTCGTCGCTCTGCGCGAGCGCGCGGCAGCCCTCCAGCGCGTCGCCGAGCTCGTGAACCTCGGCGCCGGCGCGGCGCGCCGCTCGGACCCACAGGTCGACGATCGGCGCCCGCTCGGCGACGGGCTCGTCGCCGAGGACGACCACCAGCTCCGCGTCGCGGATGGCCGAGAGCGGCAGGCGGAACGCGTCGAGCGCCGGGCTGACCTCCTCCGGCAGCAGCGCGGTGTGCGCGCCGAGGCCGAGCCGCAGCAGCTTCCCCAGCGCGTACGCCTGCTCCACGGTCTCGGAGCCGGAAAGGGCCGTGACGATCCGCCCCTCGGACTCGCGCAGCAGCCGCTCGGCCTCGTCGAGCGCGTCGTCCCAGGAGAGCTCCTCGAGCCCGCGGCGGCGCACCCGGCGCAGCGGGTCGGCGATCCGGTCACGCGCGTAGAGGTGCGTGAAGCCGAAGCGCCCCTTGTCGCAGAGCCAGCCCTCGTCGACCTCGGGGTGGTTCCGCGAGATGACGCGCTTGACCTTCCCTTCGCGCGTGGTCGCCGCGATGTTGCAGCCGACGGGGCAGAGGCCGCAGACCGAGGGCACGTTCTGGATCTCCCACGGCCGCCCCTCGAAGCGGTACTGCGTCGAGGTGAGCGCGCCGACGGGGCAGAGCTCGACGACGTTGCCCGAGAACGGCGCGCGGTAGGGCCGGTCGTCGAAGGTCGCGATCACCGACGCGGCGCCGCGGTTCTGCGCCACGAGCTGGCCGTCCTCGGCGACGCTCTCGGAGAAGCGCGTGCAGCGGTAGCAGAGGATGCAGCGCTCGCGGTCGAGGGCGATCGTCGGCGAGACCGGGATCGGCTTCTCCAGCGTGCGCTTGTCGAACTCCATCCGCGTTGCCCCCGGGCCCCAGCGGAAGGTGAGGTCCTGCAGCGGGCACTCGCCTCCCTTGTCGCAGACCGGGCAGTCGAGCGGGTGGTTGACGAGGATGAACTCGAGGGTCGAGTTCTGACCCTCGGCCGCCTTGGCGGAGGTCTGCGCCGTGTGAACCTTCATGCCGTCCTGCGCCGTCATCGTGCAGCCCGCCTGGAGCTTCGGCATGCCCTCCACCTCGACGAGGCACATGCGGCAGGCGCCGACGGCCGGGCCGAGCCGCGGCTCGTAGCAGAAGACCGGGATCTCGATCCCGGCCTCGAGCGCGGTCTCGACGAGCCCGAGGCCCTTCGGCACCTGCACCTCGCGGCCGTCGATCGTGACGGTGACGAGCTCGGGCGCACTCATGCGGGCACCTCGGCGACCGGCGAGTGCGTGTGCTGGTCGGAGGGCGCGAAGATGCCCTCGAGCGACGACTCGCCGCCGTAGGGGCAGCCGCCGTACTCGACGTGCGCCGTGAACTCCTCGCCCCACTTCTCGAGGTAGCTCGAGACGGGGTAGACGGCGAAGTCCCCGAGCGCGCACAGCGACTTGCCGAGGATCCGCGAGCAGACCGAGCGCAGCAGGTCGACGTCGGAGTGGTCGGCCGCGCCGGACTCGATCTTCTCGAGCAGCTGCACCATCCAGCGCGTGCCCTCGCGGCAGGGCGTGCACTTGCCACAGGACTCGTGCATGTAGAACTTCGTCGAGCGCAGGGCCAGCTGCACCATGCAGCAGCGGTCGTCGACCACGATCAGCGAGGCCGCGCCGAAGAACGTTCCGATCGCGCCGAGCGAGTCGTAGTCGAGCGGGACGTCGATCTGCCGCGGCGACAGCGCCGGCACCGAGGAGCCTCCGGGGATGACCGCCTTCAGCTGGCGCCCGCCCGCGATCCCGCCCGCGTGCGTGTAGATGAGCTCC
>DASSQK010000059.1:0-15734 GCA_035702555.1 Gaiellaceae bacterium
CGGCGCTCGTCGCCCGGGTGCCGTGCATCACCACGCTCTCCGGTGCGGCGGCCGCCGTCGAGGCGATCGCCCACGCGCGCGACGAGGTCGCGCTCAGCCTGCAGGAGCGGATCGATGCCGAAGCGCGAACGGCGTAGGGTCGTCGGCTCCGAGCAGGTCGGGCCCTACACGCTCCTCCGGCTCGATCGCGGCGGCCTCGACGCGGGACTGCCGGGCCAGTTCTTCATGCTCGAGGCGCCCGGGCGCCTGCTGCCGCGGCCGATGAGCGTCTGCCTCGCGGAGCCGTCCGAGCTCGCGTTCCTGATCGACCCGATCGGTCCCGGAACTCGGGCCCTGTGCGCGCTGGAGCCGGGCGAGCGGATCGGCGTCCTCGGCCCGCTCGGCAACGGCTTCCGGCTGGACGTCGAGCGGCCGCTGCTCGTCGGGGGCGGGATCGGGGTCGCGCCCTTCCCGTACCTGTCGCAGCGGCTCGGCGGGCCGCCGGCGATTCTCGGCTTCCGCAGCGCGTGGCATGCGGAGGCTGCGGCGCTCGTGCCCAACGCGGAGGTCGTGCTGGAGCCGACGTACGTGACCGAGGTGCTGCCGCCGGGTCACGACGTGCTCGCCTGCGGGCCGGAGCCGATGCTCCAGGCCGTGCGCCGGCTCACGCCACACGCGCAGCTCGCGTGGGAAGCGCCGATGGCGTGCGGCTATGGCGCCTGCTACGGGTGCGCGGTCGAGATCGACGGCGAGCTGAGGCGCCTCTGCGTGGAAGGACCCGTTCTTGCGGCTGCTTAACGCGAGCGGGTGCCTCGACGCGTTGACCGCGCCCGAGGTCGCGCGCGAGCTCGACGCCTACGTGACGAAGACGGTCACGCCACTCCCGCGGGAGGGAAACGCGCCGGTGCGGATCGCCGAGACCGACGTCGGGATGCTGAACGCGATCGGGCTCGCCAACCCGGGCGTCGACGCGTTCGTCGCCGAGCACCTGCCGCGGATCGCGGAGCTCGGCGTGCCGCTCTGGGTCTCGGTCGGCGGGTTCTCGGTCGAGGACTACGCGCACGTCGCCCGCCGCGTCGGCGAGCGCGACGAGGTCGACGCCCTCGAGCTGAACCTCTCGTGCCCAAACGTCGACGAGGTGCCCGAGAACGTCTGGGAGGTCGTGGCCGCCGTTCGCGGCGTCACCTCGAAACCGCTCTACGCCAAGCTCTCGGCCGCCGTTCCCGATCTCGGCGGTCTCGCGCGGGCCGCGGAGTCGGCCGGCGCGGACGGGCTCAGCCTCGTCAACACCGTTCGCGGCCTCGCGCTCGACGAGCGGACGCTGCGGCCGGTGCTCGCGCGCGGCGCGGGCGGGCTCTCGGGGCCGGCCCTGCGGCCGGTCGCCCTCGCCGCGGTCTACGCCTGCTTCCGCGACACGCCGCTGCCGATCGTCGGCATGGGCGGCGTCGCCACCGGGCGCGACGCGCTGGAGCTGCTCGCCGCGGGCGCGAGCGACGTCGCGGTCGGCACCGCGCTCTTCTCCGATCCCGGCGCGGTGGGCCGGATCCGGTCGGAGCTGGAGGCGGAGCTGTCCGCCGCGGGCTTCGCCAACGCGGACAACGCCGTGGGTGCCGCGCACGACGCCGGCGGCAGCACCCTCGACCAGAGGTCGAGACTACTGGTCGAAAAACCCCTGCATATGGGTGCAAACATGGCGGGTTGACCGACACCGCGAGGTTGTTAGTATCCCCCGCCGTGGCCGCGCTCAAGACTCAGGCCCAGGCGCCACTCCGCTCCCTCGACCAACGGATGGAAGCGCTCAAGCGGGCGAACGACATCCGCGTGCGACGCGCGCAGCTCAAGAAGGACCTCAAGTCCGGCGACGCGCACATCGAGGAGATCCTGGGCGACCCGCCCGAGTACGTGTCGACCGCGAAGGTCTTCGACATGCTCATGGCGGTGCCGAAGTTCGGCCGGGTCAAGGCCGCCCGCTTCCTCAACCAGTGCAGGATCAGCCAGTCGAAGACCGTCGGCGGGCTGTCCGACCGGCAGCGGGCGGAGCTGATTGGCCTCTTCAACCGCTGAGACCCGCCGCCGGCCCGTCTTCGTCCTGACGGGCACCTCGGGCGAGGGCAAGAGCACGCTGGCGAAGCTGCTCGTGGAGCGCGTCCCCGAGGTGGAGCTCGCGATCTCGGCGACGACGCGCCCGATGCGCCCAGGCGAGCAGGACGGCCGCGACTACTGGTTCGTGGGCGAGGAGGAGTTCGACCGCGCGCTCGAGGAGGGCGGCTTCCTGGAGTGGGTCGAGCTGCCCTGGGGCGAGGGCCACCGCTCCGGGACGCTGTGGAAGGAGCTCGAGCGGATCACCGCCGCGGGCCGCTCGCCGGTGCTCGAGCTCGAGACGAACGGCGCGCTCGCGGTCCGGGACCGCGTGCCGGCCGCCGTGACGATCTTCGTGACGGCGCCGAGCAGGCAGGAGCGCGAACGGCGGCTGCGCCTGCGGGCGACCGAGAGCGAGGGCGAGATCGACGAGCGGCTCGACATCGCGGAGCGCCAGCTCGCGCTCGCGCCCGAGTTCGACTACACGGTCGTGAACGACGACCGCGAGCGCGCGGTCGCGGAGCTCGAGGACATCGTCCGCAGGGCAATGGACGGCGCAGGTACCATGCCCGCCCATGATCCATCCCCGCGTTGACGAACTCCTTCAGAACGTCGATTCCCGCTACGCGCTGGTGATCGTCGCCGCCAAGCGCGCGCGGCAGATCAACAACTACCACCACCAGCTCGGCGAGGGCACGTTCGACCAGTTCCTGCCGCCGCTGGTCGAGTCGCGTTCGAAGAACTACTTGACGATGTCCCTCGAGGAGATCTCCGAGGGCAAGATCAAGTACTCGTACGCCTCGAAGTAGCCTTTCGCGAAACTCCCTGCTGAGGGCACAATGTGCCGGTGGCGAGGGTGCTTCTCGGGGTGACGGGCGGAATCGCCGCTTACAAGGCGTGCGAGCTCGCGCGGCTGCTGGTACGCGACGGGCACGAGGTGACGCCGATCCTGACGGCGGACGCTGAGACGTTCGTCTCGGCGAAGACCTTCGAGGCGCTCGCGCGCCGCGAGGCGCCGAGGGAGCTCTACCCGCACCTGGTCGAGGCCGACCTGCTGGTGGTCGCGCCGCTGTCGGCGAACACGCTCGCGAAGCTCGCGCACGGGCTCGCCGACAACGTGCTGACGCAGACCGCCCTCGCCTTCGACGGGCCGGTGCTGGTCGCGCCGGCGATGAACCCGCGCATGTGGGGGAACGGCGCGACGCAGGCGAACGTCGAGGCGCTGCGCGCGCGGGGGGTCGAGCTCGTGGGGCCGGAAGAGGGCGACACCGCGGAGGGCGAGGTCGGCATGGGGCGGATGAGCGAGCCGGCGGAGATCTTCGAGCGCGTGACCTCGCTGCTCGGGAAGCGCGACCAGCTCCGCGGCCGCCGCGTGCTCGTCACCGCCGGCGGGACACGGGAGCCGCTCGACGCGGTTCGGTTCCTCGGCAACCGCTCGTCGGGCCGCATGGGCACGGCGCTGGCGGCCGAGGCGAGGCGCCGGGGCGCGGAGGTGACGCTCGTCGCCTCGAACCTCTCGGTGCCCGCGCCCGTAGGGATCGATGTGGTTCAGGCTCCGACCGCCGAGGACGTGGCGCGCGAGACGCTCGCGCGCTGCGACGCCGACGTGGTGGTGATGGCGGCCGCGGTCGCCGATTACCGGCCGGCCGAGGCCGACGAGGAGAAGCGCCCGAAGGACGACCGTCCGTGGACGGTCACGCTCGAGCCGACGACCGACGTCCTGCGGGAGCTCGGCGCGCAGAGGACGAACGGCCAGCTGCTGGTCGGCTTCGCCGCCGACCGCGGCGAGCGCGGCCTCGAGCGGGCCCGCGAGAAGCTGCGCAACAAGCAGGTCGACCTGATCGTCTTCAACGACGTGAGCCGCGAGGACATCGGCTTCGACTCCGCCGACAACGAGGTCGTAGTCGTTTCGGAGAGCGGCGAGCGGCGCATTGAGAAAGCAGCGAAAGAGTGGATCGCGGCGGCGATCCTCGACGAGGTGGCGGCGCGCCTGGAGGGAGCGGATGGACGAGGCGGTCGGTAGAGAGCGCGTCGACAGCGAGGCGGCCGGGTCGGTCCAGAAGATCGTGGACAACCTCGCGCAGGTCGTGCACGCGCCCGAGGAGACGCTGCGGCTGGCGGTCCTCTGCCTGGTCGCCGAGGGCCACCTGATCATCGAGGACTTCCCGGGGGTCGGGAAGACGATGCTGGCCAAGGCGCTCGCCCGCTCGGTCGACTGCTCGTTCTCGCGTCTGCAGTTCACGCCCGACCTGCTGCCTTCGGACGTGACCGGCGTGAACGTCTTCAACCAGAGGACGAACGAGTTCGAGTTCCGCCCGGGGCCGGTGTTCGCGAACCTGCTTCTCGTCGACGAGATCAACCGCGCCTCGCCGAAGACGCAGGCGGCGCTGCTCGAGTCGATGCAGGAGAACCAGGTCACGGTCGACGGGGTCAGCTACGAGCTCGCGGCGCCGTTCATGGTGATCGCGACCCAGAACCCGATCGAGTACGAGGGGACGTACCCGCTGCCCGAGGCGCAGCTCGACCGCTTCACCATGCGCATCGAGATCGGCTACCCGCCGCTGCCCGACGAGGCGCGGATGCTGACCGAGCAGACGAGCGACCCGCCGCTCGAGTCGCTTCGCCCGGTCGCCACCGCGGCCGACGTCCGCTCGCTGGCCTCCGCGGCGACCGAGGTCTTCGTCGAGGAGAGCGTCAACCGCTACGTCGTGGCGCTGCTGCGCCACACGCGCGGCGACGGGCGCGTCTACCTCGGCGCGAGCCCGCGCGCGGGCATCGCGCTCCTGCGCGTGGCCAAGGCTCGCGCCCTCGCCGACGGACGGGGGTTCGTCTCGCCCGACGACGTCAAGGCCGCGGCCGAGCCGGTCCTCGCGCACCGCCTGATCGTGGCGCCCGAGGCGCGCGCGGCCGGGCTGACCCCCGGCGCGCTGGTGCGCGAGACGCTCGAGCACACACCCGTTCCCGTATGACGTCACGGGGACGTCTCGCGCTGGTGCTGGGCGGCGCGACGTACATCGGCGCCTGGGCGTTCGGCTCGAAGATCCTCTACCCGGTCGCGATCGGCCTGCCGATGGCGGTGCTGCTCGGCTGGCTGTGGACGGCGCTCGCGAACCGCCCGCTGCAGCTGCGGCGGACGCTGCCCCGCGGGGAACGGCTCGAGGGCGACGACGTGAAGATCTCGCTCGAGCTCGTCGCGGAGCAGCGCCTCGTGCCGGCGCGCTGGACGCTGCGGGAGAAGGTCGGCCGGCTGGGCGAGCTCGCCCTGACCGTCGGGCAGAACGGCCGCGGCCGCTACATCCTCCGCGGCGTCCCGCGTGGCCGGTACGAGTTCGAGGAGACCGTCGCGGTGATCGAGGACCCGTTCGGCCTGGAGCGGGTCGAGCAGCGCCTCGACGCTCCCGGCGCGCTGCTCGTCTACCCGCGGCTGGTCGAGCTCGACCGGCTCTTCTCCGACGCGGGCGCCCGCGCGCACGACGGCCGGCGGCTGCTGCTGCGGCGCCCCACGGGCTTCGACCTCCACAGCGTCCGCGAGTACGAGCACGGCGACTCGCTGCGCAAGGTGCACTGGCGCTCCACCGCACGAAGAGCGCAGCTGATGGTGAAGGAGCTCGAGGACGCGCCGCGCGACGAGGTGGCGGTCGTCCTGGACGCCGACCCGGAGGCGGTCGTCGGGGAGAGCTTCGACGTGCAGGTGCGCGCGGCCGGGTCGCTGCTGCTCTCGCACGTGCGGCGCGGTCGGAAGGCCCTGCTCGTGATCAACGGCGCCCAGCGGGAGCACCAGGGAGTCCGCTCGGCCGAGGGCGACTGGCGGGCCGCGCTCGACCTGCTGGCCGCCGCGGAGCCCGAGCCGGGCCTGCCGCTCGCGGCGCTGCTGACGGACGAGAACAGCGCGGTCGGCCGGGCGCTCGAGCTCTGCGTCGTGACGGCGGCCCTCCCGGCGCGGCTCGTCGAGCGGCTCGTCGAGCGCGCGCTCGGCAACGGCCACGTCTCGCTCGTACTCGTCGACTCGGCGAGCTTCGCCGGCGCCGACCCGAGGCCGTTGCCGGAGCTCCTGCGCCTGCAGGCGGCGGGCGTGGCGATCGCGGTCGTCCGCGCCGGCGACGACCTCGCCGAATCCCTCGGCGCCGGGCGCGTGGCGGAGGCTGCGCGTGCCTAAGACGCTCCTCGTCGTCGCGCTGGCGGCCCCGCTCCTCGCGTGGAGCTGGCTCCGGCTGGAGGACGGGCGGGACGCGGGCCCGGCGGCGCTCGTCATCCTGCTCGCGCTCGTCCCGCTGCTCGTTCCGACGCGGCGGCTCCGGGCGGTTGCGGCCGTGCTGGCGGCGCTCGTGGTCGGCGCGATCGCGTTCGACCTCGGGCCCGGCCTGACCCTCCCGGGACACGTGCTCGCGCGGTTCGGCGACGGGTTCCTCGAGTTCTACGACGTCCAGATCCCGTTCGACCCGGGCGCGCACCCGCGCATGCACGGCGTGCTGCTGGTCGCGGTCTTCGCCTTCACCCTCTGGGTCGCGCTCGCGGCCGCCGCGGACCGGCCGGGCCTCGTCGCGCTCGCCCTCGTGGTCGGCGTCGGCTGGCCGGGAACGCTTCTCCCCGGGCACGACCTCGTGCGCGGAGGCGTGCTGCTGGCGGTGATCCTGCTCGCGACCGCGCTCCTCCGGCGCGGCCCCATCCGCGGCCTCGGGGTTGCCGCCGCCGCCGGCGCGGTCGTCGTCGTCGGCGCGCTCTTCGCGGCCAGCTCGCCGGCCCTCGCGAAGCGGGCGTTCCTCGACTGGCAGCACTGGGACCTGTACACGAAGCCCGCGAAGCCGGTGGACGTCGCGTACGTCTGGGACTCGAGCTACCGCCCGCTCAACTTTCGCGGCAAGCCGACGACCGTGTTCCGCGTCGAGGCCGGCCCGCAGCCGCACTACTGGCGCTCCTCCGTGCTGAACACCGTTGAGGACGGGCGCTGGTTCGAGGAGCTCGCGCCGGAGTTCGGCGACCCGTCCCCGATCGGCGAGGCCGGGATGATCCCGCGGCGGGAGCTGCAGTCCTCGAAATGGGAGCGGGAGAAGGTGACCGTCGAGGCGCTGCGGGATCACCGCCTCCCGGGCGGCAGCGTCCCCGTGCGCTACCTGCCGACCGGGAGCATCGGCCGCGTGCAGTACGACCCGGGCGGTGTCGCGTACGCGAGCGACGCGCTCTCGCGAGGCGAGAGCTACGAGGTCTGGAGCTACCAGCCGACCCCGACGCCGGCGCAGCTCGCCCGCTCGAAGCCCCGCTACGCCGGGCCGATCGTCGAGACGAGGAAGTACCGCGAGGTGCAGCCCGGCGTCTACCCGCCGCTGTTCGGGCGGCGGGACCGCGTCGCCCGGGTCCGATACCTGTTCACGAAGTACGCCCGCGCCGACGAGCTGCGGCCCTTCGCGACGCTCTACAACAAGGCGCTCCAGGTCGCGGGCGGCGCGCGCAGCCCGTACGCCGCCGCCGTTGCGCTCGAGCAGTGGTTCCGCTTCGGCGGCGGCTTCGTCTACGACCAGCACCCGCCGAAGCCGCCGCGCGGCGTGCCGGCGCTCGAGGACTTCGTCGCCCACACGCAGCGCGGCTACTGCCAGCACTTCGCGGGCGCGATGACGCTGATGCTGCGCTACCTCGGCATCCCCTCGCGCGTCGCCGTCGGGTTCGCGAGCGGGCAGTACGACCCGAAGAGCCGCTCGTGGATCGTCTCCGACCGCGACGCGCACATGTGGGTCGAGGTCTGGTTCCGCGGCTGGGGCTGGCTGCCGTTCGACCCGACCCCGGGCCGCGGCGGGCTCGCGGGTCGCTACTCGGCCTCCTCGCCGAGCTTCGACGTGACGGCGACCGCGCAGGTGCTCGCGGGCAGCGAGGGCCTGAACCGGTTCCAGTCCCTGGCCGGCGCGCTCGGCTTCGGCGGCAAGGCGCGGACGTCGCCCGACGTTCCGGAGCTCGGCGCCGTGCAGGCGGCCGCGACCGCCGGTGGCCACCACCGCCGGGACTGGGGGATCCTGAGGCTCCTGCTCTACGGCGTCGCCGCCGCCCTCGTCCTCCTCGCCGCGACGAAGCTGCTGCTGCGCGGCTCGCGCTTCCTGACGCGCGACCCGCGCCGCCTGGCCGCCGCCTCCCGCCGCGAGCTGCGCGACTTCCTGCTCGACCAGGGCTTCGAGATCCCGCAGAGCGCGACGCTGCGCGAGCTGGCCGGGCTCGTGGAGACGGAGTACGGCGTCGACGCCCGCGCCTTCGGCCTGCACGCGACGGCGGCGCGCTTCGGCCCCGCGCGGAGCGCAGGCGAGGCGGCGAGCGCGATGCGGCGCGAGCTGCGCCGGGTCCGGCGCGGGATCCGCCGGGAGCTCAGCCGCGGCGAGCGCGTCCGCGGCCTGCTCTCGCTCCGGTCGCTCGGGCTGGCGTGAGCGGTGGCGAGACCGCGCGCATCCGCTTCACTTAGGAGATGAGCGAGACCTTCGACCTCTTCCAGCAGGGCAGGGCCCACCTGAAGGGTGGCCGGGCCGCGCAGGCGACCGTCGCGCTCGAGAAGGCCAAGCGGCGCGAGCCGGAGAAGGCGTCGATCCGCGAGGCGCTCGGGATCGCGTACTTCCGCATCCACCGCTACGAGGAGGCCGCGTCGGAGTTCCGCAAGATGCTGGAGCTCGCTCCTGTCGACGACTACGCCCACTACGCGCTCGGACGCTGTCTCGAGAAACAGGGCCGCAGGGCGGAGGCGAACGGCCACTACAAGCTCGCGAGCTCGCTCAGGCCCGGCCGGCCCGACTACGAGTCGCGGATCCAGGACCTGGGCTAGCTCAGCCGGTCGCCGGTGACGCGGCGGATCTCCTCGAGGGAGGAGACGCCCTCGAGGCAGAGCCGGATGCCGTCGTCCCGCAGCGTCGTCATCCCGCCCGCGACCGCGGCGCCGAAGATCTCGTCCGTCGTCGCGTCGACCAGCTTGCGGATCACGCCGGTCACCGGCAGCACCTCGTAGAGCGCGACGCGGCCGCGGTAGCCGGTGCCGCCGCAGCGCCCGCAGCCCTTCGGGCGGTGGAGGTAGACCTGGCCCTTCCCCTCCGTCATCCCGATCGTCTCGAGCTCCTCGTCGGTCGGCCAGTACGCCTCGCGGCAGTCGGTGCACAGGCGGCGCGCGAGCCGCTGGGCGACGATGCAGTTGACTGCGCTCGCGAGCAGCCCGGGCTCGACGCCCATGTCCTTCAGCCGCTCGATCGCGCTCGCCGCGTTGTGCGCGTGGACGGTGGTGAGCACGAGGTGGCCGGTCATGCCGGCCTGCATGGCGATGCGGGCGGTCTCCTCGTCGCGGATCTCGCCGACCAGCAGCACGTCGGGGTCGGAGCGCAGGATCGTGCGCAGGCCGCGGGCGAACGTGAGGCCGCTCTTCGGCGAGATCTCGATGTGGTTGATCCCCTGGATCTGGTCCTCGACCGGGTCCTCGATTGTCATGATCACGTGACCCGGGTCGTTGAGCAGGTGCAGCGCGGTGTAGAGCGTGGTCGTCTTGCCGCTGCCGGTCGGGCCGCAGACGACGACCGCGCCGTAGGGCTGGTGGATCGCCTGCTCGAAGTGCTCGCGCGCGGCGGCGGTCATGCCGAGCTCGCCGAGGTCGGGCTTCGAGACCGCGCGGTGCATGATCCGCAGCACGACCTGCTCGCCGTGCGTCGTCGGCATGATCGCGATCCGCAGGTCGAGCGGGTTGCCGTGGAACCGGATCGAGATGCGGCCGTCCTGGGGCGCGCGGCGCTCGGCGATGTCGAGGTTGCCCATGATCTTCAGGCGGCTGACCACGCCGAGCTGCATCTGCTTGGGGATCTCCGCGACCGGCCGCGTCACGCCGTCGATGCGCGCGCGCACGATCATGTTGTCCTCCTGCGGCTCGAAGTGGATGTCCGAGGCCCCGTCCTCGATCGCCTGCGCGAGCGTCGCGTGGACGAGCTTGACCGCCGGCGTGTCGTCGCCGGACTCGGTGATGTCCTCGCGCTGCGCGATCGGGTCGAAGGTGAGCTCCACGGCCTCCTCGACCGGCTCCACGACCTCGATCTGCGTCCGGTAGAGCTTCTTGATCGTCCGCTCGAGATCGGCGGGCTCGGCGACGGCGAGGCGGACGTTGTGGCCGAGCGCGAGGCGCAGGTCGTCCGCGCGGCCGATGTCGGTCGGGTCGCCGACCGCCACGAGCAGGAGGTCGTCGTCGAGGAACCGCACGGGAACGGCCTGGTAGCGCGACGCGAGCTCCCGCGGCAGCAGCATCGCGACCTCGTGCTCGAGCTCCGTCTCCGAGAGATCCACGTACTCGAGCCCGTTCTGGAGGGCGAGCGTGTGGGCGAGCTCCTGCGGCGTGATCCAGCCGTGGCCGACGACGATCTCGCCGAGCCGCTTGCCGGTCAGCTGCTGCTCCTCGAAGGCGCGCTTGACCTGGTCGACCGAGAGCAGGCCTTGGTTGATCAGCAAAGAGCCGAGGTGCTGCCAGGGGAGCTGGGCCGCTTCCACGCCGCTTGTATCGTCATTTCCGACCAGGACATGAGGGCCGTGCTGCAACGGGTGACGCGCGCCTCCGTGCGCGTAGACGGCGAGATCGTCGGCCGGATCGGCCCCGGTCTGTGCGTGCTGCTCGGCGTCGCGCGAACGGACGACCCCGACTGCGCGGCGCGCCTCGCCGGCAAGGTCGTCCGGCTGCGCGTGTTCGAGGACGAGAGCGGGCGCTTCGACCGCTCGCTGCTCGACGTCGGCGGCGCCGCGCTCGTGGTCTCGCAGTTCACGCTGCTCGGCACCACCGCGAAGGGAACGCGGCCCAGCTTCACCGACGCCGCGCCGCCGGAGGAGGCCGAGCCGCTCTACCGGCGCTTCTGCGACGAGCTCCGCGCCCTGGCGGTGCCCGTGGAGACGGGCGTCTTCGGAGCGAGGATGGCCGTCGAGCTCGTCAACGACGGGCCCGTGACGCTCGTCCTGGACGCCTAGACGAGCGCGACGGAATCCGGCGTCCTGCACCTTCGGCCAGTGTCTCCCGTGGCGATTCCTGCAAGGCTGGGCGCGGGCGGGCTCTTCGAGGGAGGCGCCCGCGTGGGAGAGATCGAGGTCAGGCAGGCGGCTCGTCCCCTCTGGACGTGGGAGGTTCGGGATGGGCCAGCCGCTTCGACATCTGCAGCGGCACTTCGTGGGATACCTCGCGTTGTTCGTGGCGCTCGGCGGGACGTCGTTCGCCGCTGCCGCACTCGTCAACGGATCGCAGATCAAGCCGCACACGATCCCGAAGAACCGGCTGACGAACAGCGCCATCGCCTCGCTGACGGGGAGTCGCGGGCCAAGAGGGCCGGCGGGACCGGCCGGCGCGACCGGAGCGGCCGGACATGCCGGTGCGCCCGGCTCTGCCGGGGCACCCGGCCCCGCCGGTGTCTCCGGCTACCAGCGTGTCAGCGTCGCCGGGGTGTCGGTACCGGCCGACGGAAGTGACGTGACGGCACTCGCCGAGTGCCCGACCGGGAAGCAGGCGATCAGCGGCAGCTTCTTCACCTCGGGGGCGGGCGCGAAGATCCGGACCGAGTCGTCGGCGTACGCGATCGCGAACGACGGCAACTTCGGTTGGGCGGTGACGGTTGCGAACGACGGCGCTTCCGCCTCGACGCTGCACGTCTCCGTGATCTGCGCGAACGCCTCCTGAACGGTCGAGCCGGTTAGGAGGCGTCCCGGCACGAACGTCGTAAGGGAGGCTCGCGGGGCAGGTGGGCCAGCACCTGCCCCTTACTCGGGCCCGCCACGACCCGCAATTGCGCGGGGGCGGGGCGGCATCTACATTGGCCGTCAGTGCGAGCACGCGCCGTACCCCTCGCGGTGCTGCTCCTTGCGGTCCTCCTCGTCGCGGGCTGCGGGAGCAACCGCTCGGCCGCGCAGAAGCAGATGGACGCCAGGTTCGACAGCATCGACTACTCGATGGCGAACCTGGAGACGCTCACCGCCGCCTACGGGCCGAACCTCCGCCAGGCGACGCAGCGCTACATCGGGCTGGTGCGCCAGTACGCGCACCTGCTCGGCGCGAACGAGGCGAGGAAACGCCTCACCGAGAAGGGGGACGAGGTCGGGCCCTACTGCCTGTCGTGTGCGGCCTCCCTGTACGACGAGGCGAAGCGGTACTGAGCGCGTCGACATAGGCCGGACTGCGATCCGTCACGGCGCCCCGGGAGGGGACGCCGCGCTACTCTCGAAGTGCGCCGTGCCGGGGCGGTGGTTTCCGAGAGCCGCAGGGCTTCCTCCTCCATCGTCCCGGCGCCTGACCTGAGGGCAAGAAACGCCGCCGGCGGGGATCTTCTCGGTGGGTGAGCCGAACGGCTGAAGCTCCAGGAAGGTACGGCGGCCTGTGCCGTCCAGGGGCAGGAGGAGGCGTTCGGCTCCCCGCTCTCTGTGACGAGGTGGCCGCGGCGATTCCGGCTCGATAGGCTCGCCTCGTGCCGGAGTTGAACGCGATCGGGATCGTCGCCTCCGACATGGCGGCGTCCATCCGCTACTACCGCCTGCTCGGCCTGGACATGCCCGATACGCCGGGAGAGGGCCACGTCGAGGCGACGACGGCCGGCGGCCTGCGCCTGATGCTCGACTCCGAGGAGGTCGTCAAGAGCTTCCTGCCGGAGTGGAAGCGGGAGACGGGGAACCAGCTCTCGCTGGCCTTCGAGTGCGCGACCCCGGCCGAGGTGGACGAGGTCTACGCCCGGATGACGGGTGCCGGCTTCGAGGGCGAGAAGGAGCCGTGGGACGCGTTCTGGGGCCAGCGCTACGCGCTGCTGCGCGACCCGGACGGCGTGGAGGTCAACCTCTTCGCCTCGCTCGAATCCGCGTAACCACGCGGGTTTCGCGCCCTCCGGTTCTTACGTTTACATCTTTCGCTGGTGGCGAAGAACGTTTCTACGCCATAAAAGCGAAAGGGGAGTTATCCAAATGCGGCGACGACGAACGGCCTTTCTCTCGATCGCCTGCGCCACGGTCGCCCTCGGCACGATCACGGGCACCGCGGTGGCGGGTGATTGTCACGGGAAGGGCTCCAAATCGAACGCCGGCGCGCACGGCAACGGCCAGGGCAATGACCAGGGCAACGCGTCCGCGCACGGCAACGGCCACGCGTCGGTGCACGCCAAGGGCCATGCGTCCGTCCACGGCCACGTGAAGGCACACGGCAACGCGCATGCCTACGGCCAAGTGAAGGCGCACGGCAACGCGCAGGGCGAGGGCAATGGCAACGCCCACGCGTACGACCATGTGAAGGCGCACGGCTCGGCGAAGGTGATCGTCCGCGCGCACGTCCACGGCAACGCCAACGCCACCGCCCACAACACGACGGCGGCCGCGGCGAGCAACGGGACGAAGGTGTACGGCAACGGCTCGACGGCCGGCCAGATCGCGATCGCGGCGGGAGCCTCGGGCGACACGGCCCTCTTCGGGCCTGGCAACAGCCGCCCGCACAAGGTGATGTGCGGTGGGCAGATGATCGACGTCCACGCACTCGGGGCCCACGTCGCGACGTGCTTCGCGGCGAACGGCAACGCCGTCGCGGGCGCGCAGGCCGGCAACAACGGCAACGGCCATGCGTACGGTCATTTCAAGCTGCATGGCAACGCGCAGGGCCAGGGCAACGGCAACGCCTACGGCCATGTGAAGGCGCACGGCAACGGCTCGGCCGAGGGCAACGCCAACGGCTCGGCCCAGGGCAACGCCAACGGCTCGGCGCAGGGCGGGGTCAACGGCTCCGCGAGCGGCGGTGCCGGCGGGACCGTGACGACCACGGTCTCGGCCTCGGGCACCCGCGGCACGGCCGGCTCGGCCGGCGTCCTCGGCGCGTCCACCCGCTCGTCGAGCGGCGGGCCCTCCGCGGGCTCGGTCCTCGGTGCGGCAACCGGCGCCGGCAGCCAGACGCTGCCGTTCACCGGCTTCCCGCTCTGGATCGCCGCTCTCGGCGGCGCGCTGCTGCTGATCGGCGGCGCGACGCTGCGGCGGCACGGCCGCACGACGGCATAGGGAACACCACGCAGCCGAACGAGAGGGGCTCCCACGGGGCCCCTCTCGTCTACCCGCGAGCGGTGAGCCAGTCGACGAGGCGCCGTTCGTACTCGGGCGCGAACGACCCGTCCGGGAGCGTCAGGTCGTGCTCGGCGCCGGGGACGACGACGATCTCGACCTCGGCGCCGCGTGCGGCGCGCCAGGCCTCGACGCTCGGCTCGACCGGCGTCCACGAGTCCTCGGCTCCGTAGAAGAGCAGCGCCGGCACGCGCACCTGCGCGAACGACGGCCGCGGGTCGTAGTCCATCTCCTCGATCCAGAGGCGGAGCCCCTCCTCGTCGAGCAGCCCGGGCGGCAGCCAGAGCTGGCCCGCCCACGGTTCGTCGAGCGCCGCCAGCAGGTCGGCCGCGAGCTCCTCGTCGGGCTCCGGCGCGATCGTGTGCACCCAGCGCTCGAACCGGCGGCGGAGCCCGAGTGCCGCCTCGACCGCGTCGTCGCCGTAGCCCGAGAGGCGGAGCTGCCGCTCGACCGCGTACATCATCTGCTCCGACGGCGTCACGCCGGTCGAGGCGACGAGGACGAGGAACGCGACCTCGTCGGACGCGGCCGCCGCGAGCGGGCCGATCCAGCCGCCCTGGCTGATCCCCCAGAGGCCGACGCGTTCGGCGTCGACCGCCCGCAGCACGGCGAGCGCGTCCTCGACCTGGAGCTCGAACCGGCCCCGGGTCGCGTCGCCGGTGGACTCGCCCTCGCCGCGGCGGTCGAAGGTGACGACGCCGATCCCGTGCTGCGGCAGCAGCTCGTGCAGGCGGCGCAGCGACGGCGACTCCCGCGTTCCCTCGCCGGCGCCGTGCAACCCGACCACCGCGGTGGCGCCCCCCGGCGAGTAGCTCGCCGCGAGCGAGAAGCCGTCGCGCTCGACGCGCAGCTCCTCCATCAGAGGCCGAGCTCCGCGGGCAGCGGGCGCGAGTGGACGAGGACGAGCGTCGTCGTCGGGCGGGTGAGCGCCACGTAGAGCTCGCGCAGGCCCTGGCCCTCGACCGCCTCGCGGACGATCCGATCGGGCTCCACCACGATCACGTGGTCGAACTCCATGCCCTTCGCCTCGCGCGGGGTCAGCACCGCGATCCGGGTGTCGTCGAAGAGCGCCGTCTCGCCGTCGCCCCGCAGAGACGCGGGCGCGATCACCGCCAGCAGCCCCTCCTCGCCGGAGAGTCGCGCGGCCTCGTCGAAGGCGGCGCCGAGCGGGTCCTCGGCCGCCACCACCCGCGGCGGCTCGGCGCCGGTGCGGTAGGCGACCGGGGGCTCGACCTCGGGGGCGATCCGCTCCAGCAGCGGGAGCGCGACGGACATGATCTCGCGCGGAACGCGGTAGGCGTGCCGCAGCTCCTCGACCTCCACGCCCTCGCCGCCCGGGAGGTGGGGGAGGAGCTCGTCCCAGCGGCCGTAGCCGACCGGCCCCGTCGCCTGGGCGATGTCGCCGAGGACGGTGAACGCGCCGCCGGCCCGCCGGGCGACCATCCGCAGCTGCATGGGCGTCAGGTCCTGCGCCTCGTCGACGATCACGTGCCCGTACTGCTGCGGCGGCCCGAGCAGCAGCGCGCGCGCCTCGTCGAGCAGCGGCAGGTCGGCGTCGCTCCAGCCGCGCCGCGACCGCCCCATCACCGACAGGCGCCGCACCACCTGCTCCGGCTTCGGCA
>DASSQK010000060.1:0-9219 GCA_035702555.1 Gaiellaceae bacterium
GCAGGACGCCGTGGTAGTAGCCGGAGTTGCAGGTCATCGCGCCGTGTGAGAGCGCCTGGCCCGCGTCGTGCTTGTAGTAGACGAGCCCCGCTCGGCCGATCCAGTGCGAGATCTGGTGGCAGTCGGCGTGCACGCTCGGCATCGAGGCGTCGTCGGTCGCGAGCTGCGCCAGCGCCTTCTCCGGGCCCTCGTGGTACGTGAGGTTCCCGAAGGCCTGCCGGAAGCAGAACGGCTTCCCGTTCTTCTCGCAGTCGGCGATCGTCGTGTCGTCGGGCTTGAACTCGAACGTCGTCCCGGAGCTGCGCGCCGACGACGACACGAACGCGGCGACCTGCGCGATCTGCTTCGCCGAGAGCTTGCTGCCGAACGACGGCATCCCGTTTCCGCCCGTTCGCACCTGGTGGGAGACCGTCGGCGCGTCCGGCTTCAGCTCGTCGAGGTTCGGCCCGACCTGGCCCTTGGAGCCCGCCGCCTGGAGGGTGTGGCACGTGCCGCACCCCGCGCTCGCGAACACCTTGCCGCCGGGGCTGGAGGAGCTGCCCCCGGAACCGCCGCAGCCGGCGAGGAACGGGATGGAAGCGAGGGCGATCGCGGCTGTGGCGCGGAACTTCATGACCCGGTGCCTCGGTACGATAGCCCTGTGGCCGTGACGGCACGCCCTGCCCTCGACGCGCAGAAGCTCCGCGCCGACTTCCCGATCTTCGAGGAGAAGATCCACGGCAAGCCGCTCGCCTATCTCGACTCCGCGGCCAGCTCGCAGAAGCCGCGGCAGGTGCTCGACACGCTGCGCGAGTTCTACGAGACGTCGTACGCAAACGTGCACCGCGGCGTCTACCTGCTCTCCGAGCGGGCGACGGAGGGCTACGAGGGCGCGCGCGAGAAGGCGCGGGCGTTCGTGAACGCACCCGCCGCGCGCGAGGTGATCTTCACGCGCAGCGCCACCGAGTCGATCAACCTCGTCGCCTACGCCTGGGGGCTCGACAACCTCGGCCCCGGCGACCTCGTGCTCGTGACCGAGCTCGAGCACCACTCGAACTTCGTGCCCTGGCAGTACATCGCCAAGCGCACCGGCGCCGACTTCCGGCTGCTGCCGATCGACGACAACGGCGAGCTCAGGCTCGACGGGCTCGACGAGCTCGCGGCGGGCGCGCAGGTGAAGGTGGTCGCGACGAATCTCGTCTCGAACTCCCTCGGCACCGTCAACCCGGTGACGAAGCTCGCGGCCTGGGCGCACGAGCACGGCGCGATCATGGTCGTCGACGCCGCACAGGGCGCGCCGCACCACCGCGTCGACGTGCAGGAGCTCGGCTGCGACTTCCTCGCGTTCTCGTCGCACAAGCTCTGCGGGCCCAGCGGAGTCGGCGCCCTCTGGGGCCGCGCCGAGCTGCTCGAGCCGATGGCGCCGTTCAACCTCGGCGGCCACATGATCCGCGCCGTCCGCGCCGAGGGCACGACGTGGGGCGAGCTGCCCTACAAGTTCGAGGCCGGCACCATGCCCATCGCCGAGGCGGTCGGCTTCGGCGCCGCGATGGACTACGTCGCGGCGGTGGGGCTGGATGCCATCGCCGAGTACGAGAGCGAGCTGGCCGCATACGCACTGGAGCGGCTGGCGGAGCTCGGCGGGATCACGACCTACGGGCCGCCGGCCGACCGCCGCGCGGGGATCGTCTCGTTCAACGTGGACGGGATCCACCCGCACGACGTGGCGCAGGTGCTCGACTCGGAGGGCGTCGCGATCCGCGCCGGCCACCACTGCTGCCAGCCGCTGATGCAGCGCCTCGGCGTGGCGGCGACGAACCGCGCGAGCTTCTACCTCTACACCGTGCCCGACGAGATCGACCGGCTCGTGGACGGGCTGCACAAGGTCAGGAAGATCCTGGGCTGATGGCCGACGACCTCTACCGCGAAGTCATCCTCGACCACTACAAGAACCCGCGCGGGCACGGGGTGATCGAGGAGCCCGACGCGCAGGCCGAGGGCCTCAACCCGCTCTGCGGCGACGAGGTCTCGATCTACGTGCAGTTCGCCGAGGACGGCGAGACGATCGACGAGGTCAAGTTCTCCGGCCGCGGCTGCGCGATCAGCCAGGCCTCCACCTCGATGCTGATGGAGATGGTCGAGGGCCGGACGGCGACCGAGATCGCGGAGCTGCCGAAGGACGAGCTGCTCGAGGAGATCGGGATTCCGCTGACGCCGATCCGGCTCAAGTGCGCGCTGCTCGGGCTCGGCGTGCTGAAGGTCGCGCTGCACCGGGCGAAGGGGACGCCGCTGCCCGAGGAGTGGGCCGGGCTCGACGAGCTCGACCTCCGCTGACTTGGCGGACATCGACGTAGCGCCGGTCGACGACCTGCCGCCCGGGACGGTGAAGATCGTCCACGCGGGCGAGATCTCCGTCGGCGTCTACAACCTCGGCGGCCGCTACTGCGCCCTCGAGGACCGCTGCTCCCACGACGACGGGCCGCTCTGCGAGGGCGACTTCGACGCCGAGGAGGGCGTCGCCGTCTGCCCGCGCCACGGCGCGCGGATCGAGATCTGCACCGGCCGTCCGCTCTCCCTGCCGGCGGTCCTGCCCGTCGAGACGTTCCCGGTGCGGGTCGAGGACGGCATGGTCAAGGTCACGGTCACCTGATGGCGCAGCGCTGCTGGGAGAGCAGCGACGAGGCGTACAACCGCTACCACGACGAGGAGTGGGGCCGGCCGGTGGTGGAGGAGCGCGGGCTGTACGAGAAGCTCTGCCTGGAGGGGTTCCAGTCGGGCCTCTCGTGGCTGACGATCCTGCGCAAGCGCGAGGCGTTCCGGGCCGGGTTCGCGGGCTTCGACCCCGAGCGGGTGGCGGAGTTCGGCGAGGGGGACGTGGAGCGCCTGCTGGCCGACGCGGGGATCGTGCGGCACCGCGGCAAGATCGAGGCCTCGATCGCGAACGCGCACGCCGTGCTCGAGCTGCGCGCGGCGGGAAGGCCGCTTCCGGAGCTGGTCTGGTCGTACCGCGTCGACGGCCCCGCGCCGCGCTCGACGAGAGACTGGCGGGCGACGACGCCCGGGTCGGAGGCGCTGTCGAAGGAGCTGCGGAAGGCCGGCTTCCGCTTCGTCGGGCCGACGACGGTCTACTCGACGATGCAGGCCTGCGGCGTGGTGAACGACCACCTCGCGACGTGTCCGGCGCGCGCCGCGACCGAGCAGGCGCGGCGGGCCCTCGCGCTTGCCTAGAGTTGGGCCGGCCAGAGCAAACGGACACGGGGGTAGAGATGGCCCACTGGGCGGTCGACCACGTCGACGACATCCGCGAGCTGCAGCCGGTCGGGGAGTGCCCGATCCGCCCTGTTCGCCACCACTTCGGGATCACCGCGTTCGGGGTGAACGCCTGGACCGCGAAGGCGGCCGGCGACCGGCTGATCAACGAGCACGAGGAGGACCCGGGAAGCGAGGAGCTCTACCTCGTGACCAGGGGCCGGGCCGTCTTCGAGCTCGACGGCGAGCGGCAAGAGGCGCCGGAGGGCACCTTCGTCTTCGCCGAGCCGAGCGTCAAGCGGACAGCGTTCGCCGAGGAGCCGGGAACGACGATCGTCGCGGTGGGCGCGACGGCGGGCAAGCCGTACGAGCCGGTCGGCTGGGAGCTGTGGTACCCGCTGCGGAAGCGGTACGAGGCCGGCGAGAACGTCGAGGTGGCGGCGGAGCTCCGGGAGATCGTCGCCGAGGCTCCGGAGTACGGGCTGCTGTTCTACAACCTCGCGTGTCTCGAGAGCCTCAACGGCGACCGCGCCGAGGCCCTCGACCACCTGCGGAAGTCGTTCGAGCTCTCGGAGGCCTTCCGCGACTACGCGAAGGAGGACTCGGACCTCGACTCGCTCCGTGAGGATCCCGCCTTCCAGGAGCTCATGCAGCCGGCCGAGGCGACGGCTCGGACGTAGTGCTCGACGAGCGCGTCCGGGCCGTGCTCGGCCGGCTCGAGGCCGAGGACGCCGACGAGCGCGCCCGCGACGTGCCGCGTGAGCAGCGCGGCCGCCAGGTCGCCCGCACCACCGGCCAGTTCCTGTTCGCCTACGTCGCGCCTCAGACCGACTGCGAGGTGCTCGAGCTCGGCGGCTCGCGGGGCTACTCCACGATCTGGCTCGCCGCCGGCGTGCGCAACCTCGGCGGCCGCGTGCTGTCGCTGGAGAGCGACCCGGCGAAGATCGAGGCCTGGCGCGCGAACGTCGAGGAGGCCGGTCTCGCCGACTGGGCCGAGCTCGTCGAGGGCGACGCCTTCGAGACGCTGCCGCCGATCGGGGACGTGTTCGACGTCGTCTTCCTCGACGCCGAGAAGGAGCAGTACGAGGCGCTCTTCGCCGAGGCGCGGACGATGCTCGAGCCGGGCGCGGTCGTGATCGCCGACAACGTGCTCTCCCACGTGGAGACGCTCGGGGCCTACTCGCGGGCGCGGCAGTCGGACCCGACGCTCGAGAGCGTCACCGTCCCGCTCGACCGCGGTCTCGAGATCTCCGTCCTCCTGCGGAATCGCTAGAGTGCCGTCTACCGCGGAAAGGAGGTGGTCCGAGAGTGAATTCATCAAGTACGGGCAGTGGAGGTACCAGCGGGTAGAGGTGCGTCCCCGGGACCTACGGGGAATCGCCTAGCCAGCGTAGGGGGCTCGCGAATCGCGCCGCCGGCACGGACTACCAGGAGAGCCGGCAGGAAGCGCCTCTACCATTTCGACGCTGGTAACCGGATCAGGGGCCGCTTCAACGCGGCCCCTTTTCTTTCCAGGATCAGGTCGCGCGCCGGAGCTGTTCGTCCAGCGGGACTAGGGGCAGCTGGAAGGTGCGCACCGCGTCCTCGTTCGAGACGACGTTGTCGCCGTGCTCCAGCATCGTGAGCAGGTCGCGCGTGAGCGGGATGTTGCCGGGGAGCCGTTCCGTCAGCAGCGCGTTGACCCGCATCAGGCTCACGGGCACGTGGAGGCTCGGGCGGCGCTGGCCGAGCGCCTTCTTCAGGCGCTGCCAGAACTCGTTCCAGCTGACGGTGTCGGGGCCGCCGAGCTCGAAGACCCGGTTCGCGGCGTCCGCACGGTCGACGGCCGCGGCGAAGTAGGCGGCGACGTCGTCGAGCCAGATCGGCTGGATGCGCTGCTTGCCGGAGCCGATGATCGGCGTCACCGGCGTCAGCCGCGCGAGCTTGCGGAAGGTCGGCAGGATCCCGCCGTCGCGGGCGAAGACGAAGCTCGGCCGGAAGATCACGTGCTCGAGGCCGGAGCCCTGGAGCGCCTGCTCCTGCTCCCACTTCGCGTGGTAGTAGGGCACGAGGTCCTTCGTCTCCTCGCTCGTGCCGAGCGCGCTCATCAGGACGAAGCGCCGGACTCCCGCCTCGCGCGCGGCGCCGATCAGGTCGCGCGTTCCCGTCTCCATCACGCGCTCGAACTCCTCCGCCGCCCCCTGGCGGATCGCGACGAGGTGCACGACCACCTCTGCGCCCTCGGCGGCGCGACGCAGGCTCTCGGCGTCGGCCATGTCGCCCTGCACGAGCTCCGCGCCCCACGCGGCGAGCGTCGTCGCCTCGTTGCTCGCCGGGCGGCGCACGAGCGCCCGCACCGGCAGGTCGCGTTCGCGGAGCGCGTGGACGATGCGCGGCCCGACGAAGCCCGTTCCTCCGGTGACCAGGATCACGCTCTCGATTCTACGGTGGCGCTGGTGTACTCTCGCCCCCGAGGGACTGCGGCATGGGGAGGTGGCTGATCGCGCTGCTTGCGGCGAGCGTCGGGCTCGTTGCTGCTGCTGCGAGCGCGCACGTCGTCGTCGCCCGGACCGCGTACGAGGCGCACCGCCTCCAGGGGCACGCGACGACCGCCTTCACCGTCTCGTGCCGACCCGGGTTCGTCGCCGTGAGCGGCGGCGTCGCCGGGCCGCCCGGCGACGCGCGCCTGCTCGGGCTCCAGCCGCGTGACTCGCGCTCGTTCGGCTTCCGCTTCGCGAATCCGGGCGCCGCCGCTCGGGTGAGGGTCGCGGTCGCGTGCCGGAGGTCGAGCGGCCCGGAGCTGCGCCTCACGCGGCTCGAGCGGCGGCTCGCCGTCCCAGCCGGCGGCTTTGCCTCCGCGGCGCTGCGGTGTCCGAGGCAGACGACACCCGCCGGCTCCGGGGTCGACCTCCGCGGGGCGGGCGTCACGCTTCGACGCGCTACGGCGAGCCTGCGCGGCTTCTCGTTCACGGTGCGCAACGCGGCCGCCAAGCCGGCCGCCGCGGTGCTCTACGGAAACTGCCTGACCGCCGTCCGGTCCGCGGGTGCGGCGGCCGAGGCGCTGCGGGTCGAGATCACCTCGTTCACCGACCTCGTTTCGCCAGGCTCGCGCGCGGTGCGCCACGGGTGCCGCAAGGGCTGGCTCTCGCTCGGCACCGGCTACGCCCTCCGGCGGCCGGAGCTCGACGTCCGCGCAGCGGCCGCGGTGGGCGCGGGCGGGCGCTGGCGCGTCTCGAACGGGTCCGCCGACGCCGCGACGGCCGTGCTGCAGCTCGTCTGCGCACGCCTCGGGTAGCGCGCTAGAAGTTCTGCCAGTAGCGGCTCGGCGTCGGGCCCTGTTGGCCCTGGTACTTCGAGCCGAGCTCGCCCGAGCCGTACGGCGTCTCGGCGGCCTCCGTCAGCTGCACGAACGACAGCTGGCCGATCTTCATCCCGTGGTAGATCGTGATCGGGAGGTTCGCCACATTCGACAGCTCGAGCGTGACGTGCCCGTCCCAGCCGGGGTCGATGAAGCCGGCGGTCGAGTGGATCAGCAGGCCGAGCCGGCCGAGGCTCGACTTGCCCTCGAGCCGCGCGACGTGGTCGTCCGGGAGCGTCACGCGCTCGAGCGTCGAGCCGAGCACGAACTCGCCCGGGTGGAGGATGAACGGGCGGTCGCCGTCAATCTCGACGAGCTCGGTCAGCTCCTCCTGCGGCTCCTTCACGTCGATGAACGGGTAGCGCGCGTTGTGGAAGACGCGGAAGTAGCGGTCGACGCGCACGTCGACACTCGACGGCTGCAGCAGCGCCTCGTCGTACGGGTCGATGCCGATCCGACCCTCCTCGAGCAGCCGCCGGATCGTGCGGTCGGAGAGGACCACGGGGCGATTCTACGAGTGTTCGCGGCGTATGCTTGGCGGCCTTTCGATGGACGAACGTCAACGGAACGCCCGCATCCGCGAGCGCCGGCGCCGGCGCCGCCAGCAGGTGCGCCGCCGCAGGGCTGTCGCCGCGGCCGTCCTGCTCGCGCTGGCGGCCGGGATCACCCTCGGCGCGCGCTCGGTCGGAGGCGGCACGCACGTCGTGAAGGACGAGCCGGCGGCTCGGAGGGCGAAGGCGCCGAGCTTCGCTCCGACCCCGCGAGAGATCCGCGGCGTGCACGTGACGATGTCGCTCGCGTCGCTCCGCGGGAAGCTGCGGCAGTACCTCGCGGTCCCCGGCCTGAACACGATCGAGCTCGACGTCAAGGACGAGAGCGGGCGGGTGGGCTTCGTCCGGCCGACCGTCCCGCTCGCCCGCCGCACCGGAGCGGCGGCCGCGTACTACGACGCCAGGCGCGCGGCCCGGCTCGTCCACGCGCACGGCGACTACCTGATCGGCCGCATCGTCACGTTCGAGGACCCGGTGCTCGCCGAGAAGCGGCCCGCGCTCTCGATCCGCAAGAGCGACGGCTCGCTCTGGCGCACCAGCGCCGGCCTCGGCTGGACGAACCCCTACGACCGGCGCGTCTGGCGCTACAACGTCGACCTCGCGGTGGCCGCGGCGAAGGCCGGCTTCGACGAGATCCAGTTCGACTACGTGCGCTTCCCGAGCGACGGCGACCTCTCGCTGATCCGCTACCCGGGCGTGCACCCGCAGCCGATGAAGTGGACGATCCCGGCCTTCGTCCAGTACGCGGCGAGCCGCCTGCACCCGCTCGGCGCGCGCGTCTCGGTCGACGTCTTCGGGCTCGCGGCCACGCACGACCTCGGCATCGGCCAGATTCCGCGCCGGATCTCGCGCTACGTCGACGCGATCTACCCGATGGTCTACCCGTCGCACTACAACCCGGGTGAATACAACCTGTCCGATCCGAACGCAGTCCCCGGGACGACGGTCACCCGCTCGCTGCTCGACTTCCGGGCCGCGCTCCAGGGCCGCAAGGCGCGCCTGACGCCGTGGCTGCAGGACTTCTCGCTCGGGCGCACGTATACGCTCGACGACGTGCTCGCGCAGGTCGCGGCCGCGCGGGGCCAGTTCGCGAAGGGGTTCCTGCTCTGGAACGCCGACGGGGTCTACAGCGCGCCGGCGCTGCTGCCGCCTGCATGAACGCTATTCACGTATGCACGCGGCCGGTCGCTTCGCTATCGTCAGCGCCATGGCGGTGACGCGGGCAATCGAGCTTGGGACGGCGATTCCGGGGCCGAAGTCGAAGGCGATCCTCGAGCGGAAGGAGCGCGTCGTCGCCGACCCGCTCTCGGTCTTCCTGCCGGTGGTCGTCGACCACGCGCAGGGCGCGACGCTCACCGACGTCGACGGCAACACCTTTCTCGACTTCACCGGCGGCGTCGGCTGCCTGAACGTCGGCCACTCGCACCCGGCGGTGGTGGCTGCGGCGCAGGAGCAGCTCACCCGCTTCTCGCACACCGATTTCACGATCGTCCCCTACGAGGTCTACGTCGAGCTCGCCGAGCGCCTGTGCGCGCTCGCGCCGGTGCGCAAGCCGGCCAAGGCGGCGTTCTTCAACGCGGGGACCGAGGCCGTCGAGAACGCGGTCAAGTTCGCGCGCGCCTACACCGGCCGCCCGGCGGTGATCGGCTTCGAGGGCGGCTTCCACGGGCGGACGCTGCTCTCGCTGACGCTGACGTCCAAGACCCACCCGTACAAGGCGGGCCTGGGGCCGTTCGCCCCGGAGGTCTACCGCGTGCCCTTCCCGAACGAGTACCGCGGCCCGAGCGCCGACGAGGCGCTGGACACGCTCGAGCGCGCGCTTGTCACCCAGATCGCTGCCGAGACGGTCGCTGCGATCGTGCTCGAGCCGGTGCAGGGCGAGGGCGGCTTCGTGGTCGCCCCGCCGGAGTTCGTCGCCGGCGTGCGCCGCCTCTGCGACGAGCACGGGATCGTGTTCGTGGTCGACGAGGTGCAGACGGGCTTCGGCCGCACCGGCCGCATGTGGGGCATCGAGCACTACGACGTCGAGCCCGACCTGATCACGATCGCGAAGTCGATCGCGGCCGGCCTGCCGCTCTCCGGCGTGCTGGGCAAGGCGGAGAT
>DASSQK010000061.1:0-3270 GCA_035702555.1 Gaiellaceae bacterium
GAGATGCCGCCCGTGCCGCAGCCGGCCGCGAGGAACGCGGTCGCGAGCCCGAGGAGCGCGGCTGCGCGCCGCACTAGCCGGACGAATTGAGGCTTGCCACCGCCTCGTCGCGCGTCGCGTGGATCGTGAAGACGCGGTCGAGGCCCGTGATCTCGAAGATCTTCGTGATGTTGCGGTCGCTGCAGACGAGCGAGAGCTGGCCGTCGTTCGTCCGCAGGCGCTTGACGCCGCCGACGAGCACGCCGAGCGTCGTCGAGTCGATGAACGTCGTGTCCGAGAAGTCGACGACCACGTTCTTCGCGCCCTTCCCGATCACGTCGAGGAGCTGCTGCTTGAACTCCGGCGCGGTGTAGAGGTCGACCTCGCCGGCCAGCGCGATGACGTACGCGTCGCCCGGAAGTTGCTCGGTCTTGATGTCGAAGTTCATCCCGCCTCGGCTCCTGAGTCGCGGCAGTCTACCGCTGTGACGCAGCAGCGGATGCCTGCAGCTGCGCAAGCGTCTGGCGGACGGTCGGAGCGCTCGGATTGTCGGGCGCGATCTTCAAGAACTTCGTGTACGCCTCGATCGCGCCGGCGAGGTCGTTGGCGCTCGTGGCCGAGCTCCCCCACTGCAGCAGCGCGGTCGGCTCGCCGGAGGTGCCCTTGGCCGCCTGGGCGGCCTGCTTGTAGGCCGACTCGACCTTGGTGTACGCGCCGGTCACCTTCGTGTACGCCTCGTTGAGCTGCTGCTGCAGGCCCTGGGTGTACGGGTCGGAGGTGATCGCCTGGCCGAGCTGGCTGCTCGTGTCGACGCCCGGCGCGGCCGCCGCGTTCTGGTTGTACGTGTCGAGGATCGACGTGTACCGGTTGCCCTCGCGCGCGGCCTGGGCGCTGTAGATGCTTGCGATCCGGTTCAGGACGTCGACGTTGTTGGGCGCGACCTTCTGCGCGTTCTGCAACGCCGTGAGGGCCTGCGCCTCCTTGTTGTCGGTCTGGTAGAGCCCCGCGAGGTCGAGGTACAGGCTCACCTCCTTCGGGTGCTGCCTGATCGCCTGCTGCTTGTCGCTGATCTGCGAGCTCGTCGAGGAGCCGCTGTTGCCGCCGAAAAGGTGTCCCTGCAGGAGGTCGCCGATCCCGGTCGAGCCGGAGCCGACCCCGAGGAAGACGAAGCCGCCGGCGAAGACGACCGCCAGCAGGACGTAGATCACCTTCGCGTGTCGGCGCAGACGCGAGAAGAAGAGCTGGTCTTCCCAGCTCGGGGCGGCCTTCTTCTTCGGCTTGACGTCCTGCTGCGCGCGCTTGCGCTGCGCCTGTGCTGCTCCGCGGGCCATGGCGTGCCTAGGGTACCTGCCAGTCGTGGGAGTCGCCGATCTCGCGTAGGCGCGTTTTTGTCATTTCGTCGCAGAGCGCGCCCGCCAGCCCGGCCCCGTAGGCGGCCTTCGGCGAGAGGCCGAGACGCGTCGCCGCGTCGTAGTCGGCCGTCAGGTCGGTCCCGAACATCGCCGGGTCGTCCGTGGAGATCGAGCAGCGCACTCCGGCCTCGACGAGCTGCGGCAGCGGGTGCGCGTCGAGGGACGAGACGGCCCGCGTCCGGAGGTTCGAGATCGGGCAGACGTCGAGCACCGTGCCGCGGCCGGCGAGCTCGCGCACGAGGCCGGAATCCTCCACCGCGCGGATCCCGTGCCGCACGCGGTCGGCGCCGAGCTCCTCGAGCGCGCCGCGAACCGACGGCGGGCCTGCGACCTCGCCCGCGTGCGGGACCGAGGCGAGCCCGAGCTCCCGCGCAAGCGCGAAGGCCGGTTCGTACGGCTCGGGCGGGAAGTCGGCCTCGAGGCCGCCCAGTCCGACGCCGACGATGCCGCGGTCGCGGTACTTGGCCGAGTAGTGCACGACCTCCTCGGCGTCTGGGAGCGGGAAGCCGCGCACGATGTCCGGCGTCAGTCGCACCTCGACCCCGTGCAGCTCGCGCGCCTGCTGCGCGCCGTCGCAGTAGCCGCTGAAGATCTCGTCCCAGGCGATCCCGCGCTTCACGCGTTCGCCGGGCGAGAAGATCGCCTCCAGGTAGATGGCGCCGTGCGAGGCGGCCTCGGCCGCGTAGTCGACGACCACCTGGCGAAAGTCCTCTGCGGTGCGCAGCGCGTTCGTGGTCAGGATCCAGACCTCGATGAAATGCGCGAAGTCACGGAAGTCGTAGAGCTCGGCGAGCCCCTCCTCCGTCTCGGCCGGAAGGGCATAGTGGTTGCGGCGGGCGATCTCGAGCAGGGTTGCCGGCCGCACCGTCCCCTCGAGGTGGACGTGAAGCTCGATCTTCGGGTAGCTCAACGGCGCCAGCGCGGCTCGAGGAACGTCGCGAGGCCGATGGCGAGCACGTAGAGCGCCACGAGCGGAATCACGGAGAGGATCGTCGAGACCGGGTCGACGCCCGGCAGCAATACGCCGATCACGACCATCACGAAGACGCCGACGCGCCACGTGCGCCGCAGCTGTGCCGCGGACAGGATCCGCAGCCGCACGAGCGCGAGCACGAACACGGGCACCTCGAAGGCGAGCGCGACTCCGAGCAGCACGAAGCCGACGAAGCGGTAGTAGTCGCGCGCCCGCACCTGGATCGTGAAGTAGGACGAGTCGTAGTTCGTGAGGAAGTGGATCGCGGGCGGGAGGATCACGTAGTAGCCGAAGAGGACGCCTCCCAGGCCGAGGGCCGTGGCGAAGCCGACGAGCACGACCATCGAGCGCTGGCGGTGCTCCTCGAAGGCGGGCGCCAGGAAGGACCAGAGCTGCCAGAGGACGACCGGGAGCGCGAGCAGCAGGCCGGCCCAGAAGCTGACCATGATCGCGGTCGCGAACGGCTCGATCGGGCTGAAGGTCACCGGCTTGTCGAGGTTGTCCGGCAGCGGCCGGTTGAGCCACGACAGCAGCCGGCCGTGGAACGCGTACGCGACGGCGAACCCGACGATGAGGGCACCGATGGCGATGAACAGCCGTGCCCGCAGCTCGCCGAGGTGCTCGACGAGCGTGGCCTCCTCGCCGTGGCGAAGGCGCCGCGGGAGCACGCTCATCGCGCTACGACGGTGACGACGGCGGCGGGGATTCGTCCCCGGAATGGGACGGCAGCTCCGCCTTGTCGTTGGAGCCGCCGCTGATCGAGTCCTTGAACTCGCGCATGCCCTTGCCGAGCGAGCGCCCGATCTCGGGGAGGCGCTTCGGCCCGAAGACGAGCAGCGCGACGATCAGGATCACGATAAGCCCGGTGATGCCGACCTCCGGAATCATGTGCGAAGCGTAGCGCTT
>DASSQK010000062.1:0-3214 GCA_035702555.1 Gaiellaceae bacterium
GAGCGTCGGGATATCGCCACAGCAGGCGAGCACGACGTCTGGCTCGGCGCCGCCCTCGTTGGAGGCCCACTCCCAGATGCCGATCCCGCGCGTGCAGTGGACGATCGCGTCGTCCATCGAGAGGTAGTTCAGCGCGGGCTGTTTCCCCGCGACGATCACGTTCACGTAGTCGCGGCTGCGCAGGCAGTGGTCGCCGACCGAGAGCAGGCAATTCGCGTCGGGCGGCAAGTAGACGCGGATGATCTCGGCCTTCTTGTTCACGACGTGGTCGATGAAGCCGGGATCCTGATGCGAGAAGCCGTTGTGGTCCTGCCGCCAGACGTGCGAGCTGAGCAGGTAGTTGAGCGAGGCGATCGGCCGCCGCCACGGGATGTCCCTCGTCACCTTCAGCCACTTCGCATGCTGGTTGAACATCGAGTCGACGATGTGGATGAAGGCCTCGTAGCAGTTGAAGAGGCCGTGCCTGCCCGTCAGCAGGTAGCCCTCGAGCCAGCCCTGGCAGAGGTGCTCACTCAGCACCTCGACCACCTGGCCCTGCGGGGCGAGGTTCTCGTCGGTAGGAAGGATCTCGGCGTTCCAGGCGCGGTCGGTCGCCACGAACAGGTCGGCGAGGCGGTTCGAAGCCGTCTCGTCCGGGCCGAAGACGCGGAAGTTGTCGCGGTTGCGCTCGACCACGTCGCGCAGGAAGCGGCCGAGGACGCGCGTCGCTTCGCTGAAGCTCGCGCCCGGCTCGGGCACCTCGACGGCGTACGCGCGGAAGTCGGGGAGCGAGAGGTCACGCAGCAGGGAGCCGCCGTTCGCGTGCGGGCTCGCGCTCATCCGCCGCTCGCCCCGCGGCGGCAGGTCCAGCAGCTCCGGCAACGGTGCCCCGTCGTCGGTGAAGAGCTCTTCGGGCCGGTACGAGCGCAGCCACTCCTCGAGCTGCGCCAGGTGCTGCGGGTTCTCCCGCGGGTCGACGATCGGCACCTGGTGCGAGCGCCACGTGTTCTCGACCGGCACCCCGTCGATCTCCTTCGGCCCCGTCCAGCCCTTCGGCGTGCGCAGGACGATCATCGGCCACCGCGGCTCGGCCCCGCCCTTGATCGCCGCGATCCCGTCCAGGGCCTCGTCGAGCCCGGCCGCGAAGCGCTCGTGCACCGCCGACGGCTCCTCGCCGTCGAAGCCGCCCGTGACGAGGATCGGGCGGTAGCCGTAGCCCTCGAAGAGCGCGACGAGCTCGCGCTCGGGGATCCGCGCGAGCACGGTCGGGTTGGCGATCTTGTAGCCGTTGAGGTGCAGAACCGGTAGCACGGCCCCGTCCGTCTCCGGGTCGAGAAACTTGTTCGAGTGCCAGCTGGTCGCGAGCGGCCCCGTCTCGGCCTCCCCGTCGCCGACGACGCAGCACACGGTCAACTCCGGGTTGTCGAACGCGGCGCCGAAGGCGTGCGCGAGCGAGTAGCCGAGCTCGCCGCCCTCGTGGATCGATCCCGGGGTCTCGGGCGCGGCGTGGCTCGGGATCCCGCCCGGGAACGAGAACTGACGGAAGAGCTCCTTCAGGCCGGCCTCGTCGAGCGAGACGTGCGGGTAGAGCTCGCTGTAGGTGCCCTCGAGGTACGCGCACGCGACCATCCCGGGGCCGCCGTGTCCCGGGCCGCAGATGTAGATCGCGTCGAGGTCGCGCGCGGTGAGCGCCCGGTTCATGTGCGACCAGACGAGGTTCAGCCCCGGGACGGTGCCGAAGTGGCCGAGCAGGCGCGGCTTGACGTGCTCGGCCCGGAGCGGCTCGCGCAGCAGCGGGTTGTCGAGCAGGTAGATCTGGCCCACCGAGAGGTAGTTCGCGGCCCGCCAGAAGGCGTCCAGGCGCTGGAGCTCATCGGCCCCCACGGCCACGCTCGCCTCCTTCGCCGAGCTCACGATGTGCTCATCCTCGCCCAGCGACCACCAGGCCGGCGTCCCAACCGGGGGCGCGCCCTCCCCGCGGAGGTCGGATCGTCGCCGCGTCCAGGCCGCTCTTCACGATCAGCCAGGCGACGACGGAGTTCGAGTTCCACATCTCGCCTGCGTGGAGCTGGTCGCGGCCCCAGACCGGGGTCGGCACCGACGGGGCGAGGGCCAGCAGGCGGCGGCCCGCCTCCGCCTCGTCCGTCAGCCGGCGCGGGCTCTCGACGGCCTCCGCGAGGTCCGGGATGACGCCGTCGCGCCAGAACCGCAGCTCGTACCGAAAGACCGGCAGGCGGCCCGCCCAGCGGCTCCCGACGGCGCCTTCGGCCACGACGCCCCGCTCCCGGCCGTCCGCTACGCGGATCGGCGCCGACTCGATCACGAACCGGCCCTCGGGCACCCGCACCTCCAGCGCCGAGTGGTAGAGGTCGCAGACGCGCCTTCCCGCGAGCCGCGCCGCGACGGCCTCGTAGATCCGACCGTTCCACCACACGCAGTGCCCTCCCGCACCGAGCGGGAGCCAAAACAAGTCGACGCCCGGGCTCACCAGCTCTTCAGCGCGCGCTCGGCCGGCCTGGCCGCGACCCGGACGCGCGCGTCGACCGCGACGCAGCCGTCGGGGCCGGCGATCACCGGGTTCAGGTCGAGCTCGGCAACCTCGCCGAGATCCTCCGCCAGCCTGCCCAGGCGATGCACGAGATCCTCCAGCGAATGGGCGTCGGCCGGCGGCGCGCCCCGGAAGCCGGCGACGAGCCGGCCTGCCTTGCCACCCGTGACGAGCTCCGCCGCGTCGACGTCGCTCAGCGGCGCGAGCCGGAAGGTCGCGTCGCCGATCAGCTCGGCGAAGACGCCACCCGGGCCGAACGCGACGAGCGGGCCGAAGACCGGGTCCTGCACCACGCCGGCGAGCAGCTCGGTGCCGCCGCGCAGGTACTGCTGGACGATCACCGGCGCGCCGATCCGCTCCACCGCCTCGCGCACCTGCGCCTCGTCGCCGAGGTCGAGCGCGAGGCCGCCCGTCTCGGTCTTGTGCGCCCCGGGGGTGGCCGTCTTGACCGCGACCGGGTAGCCGATCTCGTCTGCGGCGGCCACGGCCTCGTCCGCGCCGGCCGCCGTTCGCTCCGCGACGAGCGGGAGGCCGTAGGCCTCGAGGAGCGCGCGCGTCTGCGCCGGGTCGAGCCAGCCCTCGCCCGCGGCGTCGACGACGGCCTGCGCCGCGCCGCGGTCGATGGCGTCGAGCTCGGGAACCGTCCCCGCCGGGCGGCGCAGCCATTCGGCCCGGTCCGCGGCGAGC
>DASSQK010000063.1:0-4784 GCA_035702555.1 Gaiellaceae bacterium
CATCGGCTCGATCGCCTCGTCCGGGAAGCCGCCCTTGCCGCAGATCGCGCGCACGCCGTACTGGGCGCCGAGCGGCTCGGTGAAGCGCACCATCCGCGCGCTCGTGGTGGTGCCGATGCAGACCGGGTCGTAGCCGCCGTCGTCGCGCTTGCGGACGCCCGGGGCGGTGTGGAGCAGGAACGCGCCGGCGAGGTCCATCGGCGGCGTCTGCCCCTCGTCGAAGATCCGGATCTGCGTCCGGTCGCGGATCCCGATGATGTGCCCCTGCACGACGACCTCGTCGCCGGCCCGGAGCTTGAGGATCTCGGCCTCGTCGGTGATCGGAAAGGTGACCTCGTGGCGCGCCATCTCTATGCCTCCCGGTCGAAGTCGACGGACCCGTCGGCCGAGACGTGCGCGGTGGCGCGCCGAGCGGCCCAGCACTGGTAGTTGACGGCGACGGGGTTGAGCGTCATGTGCGTGTCCGCGTGCTCGATGTGGCAGTTGAGGACGGTCACGTCGCCGCCGAGGCCCATCGGGCCGATCCCGGTCTCGTTCAGCAGGTCGAAGAGCTCCTCCTCGAGCTGTGCCACGTGCGGGTCGGGGTTGCGCGTACCGATCGGGCGGGCGATCGCCTCCTTCGCGAGGTACATCGCGTAGTCGGCGGAGCCGCCGATGCCGACGCCGACGATCCCGGGCGGGCACGGCTTGCCGCCGGCGCCGACGATCGACTCCAGCACGAACTGCTTGATCCCCTTCACCCCGTCGGCGGGGACGCACATCTTCAGGAAGCTCATGTTCTCGGAGCCCGAGCCCTTGGGCACGCACTTCACGTCGAGCCCGTCCCAGCCCTCGACGAACTCCCAGTGCACGATCGGGAGCCGGTAGCCGGTGTTCGGGCCGGTGTTCTCGCGCGTGAGCGTGTGGACGGCGTTCGAGCGCAGCGGGTGCTCCAGCGTCGCGCGCTCGGTGCCGGCCTTCAGCGCCTCGTAGATGCGCGCCGGATGGAGCGGGAACCCCTCGCCGACGCGGCAGGTGTAGACGGCGATGCCCGTGTCCTGGCAGACGAGGTTCTGCTGGTCGTCGGCGACCTGGACGTTGCGGACGATCGTGTCGAGCACCCGGCGGCCGGGGACCGAGGTCTCGCGCTGCTGCGCGTCGAGGAGCGCGTCGCGCAGGTCCTGCGGGATGTCCTTCAGCGCCCAGACGTAGAGGTGCGCGGCCGCGTCCTCGACGGCCTGCCTGAGATCTGTTGCCACCACGCTCATGCAGCCCTCTCCGCCGCAGCTTGCCCCGCGCGCCGGCCGAACACGGTGCACTCGAGCAGGCTGTTGCCCATCATCCGGTTGCGCCCGTGGGTGCCGCCCGCGATCTCGCCGCAGGCGAAGAGGCCGGGCAGCGTCGTCTCGCCGTGCTCGTCGATCACGAGGCCTCCGTTCTGGTAGTGCAGGACGGGATAGGTGTGGATCGCCTCGCGCAGCGGGTCGATCCCGGCGGAACGGTAGCGCCGCAGCATGTAGGGCAGCGAGATCTCCGCGTCGTGCTCGGCGATGCGCCTCGTGTCGAGCAGCACCGCGGGGCGGCCGTCCGGCGTCTCGACGCCTCGGCCCGCGTCGACCTCATCGAAGATCGCCTGCGAGACGGCGTCTCGCGGCCCGAGCGGATCGGTGAACTCCTCGCCGTCGGCGTTCAGCAAGGTCGCACCGTAGGCGCGCGTGGTCTCGGGGATCGAGTAGCCCTGCATCGTGGGCGGCCAGGCGCCGCCGTTCGGGTGGTACTGCAGCGCGTCCAGGTCCCGGCTCTCGGCGCCGAGCTCGAGCGCGAGCCGCGTCACCTCGCCGGTCGCGCCGGGGTGGTTGGTGGAGAGCTCGCCGCGCTCCTCCGCCTCGCGGTAGCAGCGGCCGCCCGCTGCGAGCACCACGGCGCCCGCGTCGAGCTGAAGCTCCTCGCCGCTCTTGCGGCGGCAGGTCGCGCGCCAGCCGTTCTCGTGCTGCTCGAGCGCGACGAGCGGGGAGTTCGGGAAGGCCTCGCTGTCCGAGGCGGAGTACGCGTCGCGCAGTGCGGTCGTGATCGCGTGGCCCGTGCGGTCGCCGACCTGCAGTAGCCGCTTGCGGCTCGCGCCGCCGCAGCGCGCGAGGCGGTAGCCGCCGTTCTCGCGCGTGAACTCGACACCGGTCTCCTCGAGCCAGCGGATCGCGCCGGGCGCCTCGCCGGTCAGCACGTCGACGAGCCGGCGGTCGGCCGTCTCGTGCGAGCTCTGCCAGACGTCCTCGGCGTGCTGCTCCGGGGAGTCGTCGTCGCCGAACGCCGCCTGGATGCCGCCCTGGGCCTTCGCCGAGTTGCACGACTGGAGCGAGCCCTTGGTCACGAGGGCCACCCGCGCGCCCGCGCGCTGGGCGGACAGCGCGGCGGCGAGGCCCGACGCCCCGCTTCCGACCACGAGCACGTCGAAGGACAGCCGCTCGGCCACGCAGGCATCGTACCCTAATCCGTCGCATTACAACCACTTATCGTCGAGCAGCGGGCTATGCTCGCCGACCGATGCGATGGCTGGCAAAGGCGGCGCTCCAGCGCGGGCTCGGCGCGCTCCCCCAGGGCGAGCGGCTGAACTACGTCTTCCAGCGGCGGGTGCTGCATTCGCTGCCGGCCGGGGACGCGGCCCTGCGACGGAAGTTCTCACGCGCGCTGCAGCACCTCGGCGTCTACCGCGAGCACGCGCCGGGCGTGCCTCCCGGCGAGGCGACGTTCTACGAGTTCGGCGCCGGCTGGGACCTCGCGATCCCGCTCGCGTACGCACTGCTCGGGGTCGGGGGGCAGGTGCTCGTGGACATCCGCCCGAGCGCGCGCCTCGAGCTCGTGAACGACGCGCTCGCGTCGTTCGAGCGGCTGCGGCCCGAGCTGGAAGCCGAGGCCGAGGCTGAGCTCCGGCCGCCCGGCGGGCCGCTGGGCTCGCTCGACGAGCTCGAGGCCCGCTTCGGGATCCGCTACCTCGCGCCGTGCGACGCGCGCGACACCGGCCTCGACGAGGGCTCGATCGACTTCGCGTCCAGCACCGACACCTGCGAGCACATCCCGGAGGCCGACCTCGGCGCGATCTTCCGCGAGACGGGCCGCCTGCTGCGGGCCGGCGGCGCCTTCAGCTGCCGGATCGACCTGCAGGACCACTACGCCTACTTCGACCGCAGCCTCTCGCGATACAACTTCCTCCGCTTCTCCGACGGCGCCTGGCGGCTCGTGAACTCCCCGCTGCACTTCCAGAACCGGCTGCGCTCGTCCGACTACCTGCGGCTGGTGCGCGAGGCCGGCCTCGAGCTCGCGGTCGAGCGGCCGTCCGGGCCGAGCGACGAGGGCCGCGCCGAGCTGCGCTCGCTGCCGCTCGCCGAGCGGTTCCGCGGCTACGCCGAGGACGACCTCGGCGTCACGGTGCTGTCGTTCGTGGCGCTGCGGCGCGCTTGAGCATTCGCGCTCCGTTGCCGATCTTCCGAGCATGGTTCGCGGCCTCTCCCTGGTTTCGCTGCTCGTGGCGCTGCTCGTCGGCGGCTGGCTGTTCACGGCGGGAGAGTCGAGCCCCAGCCGCGCGACGGCGACGCAGGCTGTCGACGAGGGACAGCAGGCGGCAAGCGGGATCGCCTTCCAGCAGGCGCAGGCGCAGCTCGAGCAGTTCCACGCGCTGAAGGGCACCTACGCCGGCGCCTCGCTCGCCGGCTTCGGCGTCACGCTCGCCCGGGCGGACGCCGGCTCCTACTGCATCCAGACGGCGACCGCGCACCTCGCCGGCCCCGGCGGGACAGCCGGCGCCGGCCCCTGCTGAGTCACCAGATCGAGCGCAGCAGGCCCGCGATCTCCTCCGCGCTGGCGGGCCGCGGGTTCGCCTTCGCCCCCGCGCGTTGAGACGCCGCCTCGGCGACCTCGTCGAGCCCGTCCTCCGGAACGCCGAGGTCCCGGAGGCGCGTGAAGCCGGAGGCGCGGGCCAGGTCCTCGACGCGCGCGGCGGGCTCGCCGGAGCCGAGCGCCTCGCCGAAGCACCGGATCTCGTCGGCTGCCACGGGCTCGTTGAAGCGAAGGGCCGGCGGCAGGCAGAGCGCGTTGGCCGCCCCGTGCGCGATGCCGTAGCGGCCGCCCAGCGCCTGCGCCATCGCGTGGCCGAGCGCGAGGCCTGCGAGCCCCAGCGCCGCGCCGGCGTGCTGGGCGCCTTCGAGCAGGCGCGTGCGCGCCTCGAGGTCGTGCCCGTCCGCGAGGACGCGCGGTAGCCACTCGCCGATCAGGTGCGCTCCCTCGAGCGCCTCCCGGTCGGCCTCGGCGTTCCGGCCCTTCACGTACAGCGCCTCCGCGCTGTGGGCGAGGGCGTTCAGCGCGGTGCCTCCGCTTGCCACGCGCGGCAGCTCGAGCGTCAGCCGCGGCTCGTAGACGACCCCGGCGAGGTTCGCGCCTGCGCCGCCGCCGCGGATGCGCCGGCCCGGGTCGCGCACGCCGAAGAAGCCCGTCCACTCCGCGCCCGAGTAGGTGGTCGGCACCGAGACGAGCGGCATCCCCGTCGCGGCGGAGACGGCCTTGGCGAGGTCGATCGCGCTGCCGCCGCCGACCGCCACCAGCCCGTCGGCCCCGCGCGCAGCGGCGACCACGTCGTCGATGCGGTCGGTGGGCACCTCGCGCCAGCGGCTCGCCGCTCCCAGCGGCAGGTCGTCCCAGCGACCGCTCGCGACGACGAACGGCTCCTTGACGCCGAGCTCGCGGAGAACCGGCTCCAGCTCGTCGAGACCCCAGCGGACGATCACAGGCGCTCGCGGGCGAAGTCGAGGAACGCC
>DASSQK010000064.1:0-12634 GCA_035702555.1 Gaiellaceae bacterium
GTTCGCGTCGCCGAAGGCGAGGATCTCGCTCTCCGTCTCGCGGACGGCGCGGTTCATCGTCGGCAGCTTCCCGGCCCGCTCGCACTCGAGCAGCCGCACCCGCTCGTGGCCGCGGACGAGCTCGTGCGTCCGGTCGGTCGACGCGTCGGAGGCGATGACGAGCTCGAGCTTGTCGGCCGGGTAGTCGAGCTCGAGCAGGTTCCGCACGCGCGCGTCGATCACGTCCTCCTCGTTGTGCGCCGGGACGATCAGTGCCACCGAGGGCTCGATCTCGTCCTTGTGCACGGGCCGCTCGCGGACGCGGCGCAGCGCCGCCGCCGCGACCGGGTAGCCGACGTGGTGCCACGCGAGCCCGCCCAGGCTCGCCCAGAAGATCGCCTTCGAGAGCACGGCGCGACGCTACCCGCTCGACCGGCGATAGGCCGGGAAGAAGCCGTCGTAGCCGGACTCGCCGTCGCTGAGCCGCCGGTACTCGTCCTCGTCGTGGATCGCCTTGCCGACGGCCGCGTCGACGAGGCCCTCCGGGTCGAAGCGCGCCTTGAAGTGGTGCAGCGAGTCGGCCTTGCCGCCGAGGCCGCCGCCGAGGTGGAAGCGCTCGTAGCCGGCCGCCTGCGCCCAGCGCGCAGCCTCCAGCAGGACGAGCGTCGAGGCGCCGGTCGAGCGGCCTGCGTTAGTGGTCCCGCTCAGGTGGTAGTGCAGCCAGGGCGGCGTCGCGAGGCAGAGCGCGCTCGCGACGGTCTCGCCGCCGATCTCCGCGTCGAAGCGCGCGAGCGGGAGCCCGCTCAGGTGCTCCCAGTAGGCGGGCTCGAAGAAGTAGAACTCGTCCGCGTCGAGGCGGCGCATCGTGTCCTCGTAGAGCGGCACGAACTCGCCCAGCCCGTCGTGCTGCCGGACGGTCGCGCCCGCCTTCTCGGCCTTCGTCACCTTGTTGCGGTGCTTGAAGTGCAGGCCTGCGAGCAGGTCGCGCTCCGGGTCGAGCCGCCACGCGACCGTCGGCGCCAGCGGCTCGACGTGGATCGGCGCATTGGCCTGGTTGGCGTACAGCGGGTGGAAGCGGACGAACGTGCTCACGACGCCGCGCTCGCGCGCCCACTCCTCGTACGCCGGCCAGAAGCCGCCGTCGCCGCCGACCGGCCCGCCGTAGCCGTACGGCGTCACCACGTCGCGCGGCCCCTCCCGCTCGATTCCCGCGAACACCGCGCCCTCGTGCTCGAGCAGGAACGGCCGGCCGCGGTCGAGCAGCGCCGCGCTCTCCACGTACGGGCGGCGGTAGTACGCGTCGAGCTCCCCGGAACGCTCGTCCCAGGAGGCCGGGTCGAGCTCTCTCACGAGCGCGTCTGGCTCTCGCGTTGACGGGCCCGCTCGATGTTGAGCGTGTCCTCGACCGGCTCCGGCTCCGGGCGGCCGAGCTGGGTGAACGTCATCAGCACGATCCGCGCGTCGAGGCGCAGCGACCAGTTGTCGACGTACCAGGCGTCGAGGCGGAAGCGCTCCTCCCACGGGATCTCGTCGCGGCCCATCACCTGCGCCCAGCCGGTGATCCCGGGCTTGACGGCCAGACGGCGGCGGTCGCCGGACTCGTAGTTGGCGACCTGCTCGACGAGGTCCGGCCGCGGGCCGACGATGCTCATCTGGCCGCGCAGCACGTTCCAGAGCTGCGGCAGCTCGTCGAGGCTCGTCCGCCGGAGAAAGCGCCCGCTGCGCGTGATCCGCGGGTCGTTCGGCAGCAGGCCGAACGGGTCGTCGCTGAGGTTCAGCTCGCGGCCGAGCTCGACCGCGTCCCGCACCATCGTCCGGAACTTCAGCATCGAGAACGGGACGCCGTCCTGGCCGGCGCGCTGCTGGCGGAAGATGACCGGCCGCCCCGACTCGAGCACGATCCAGAGCGCGAGCCCCGCGTAGACCGGCGACAGGAAGACGAGCCCGAGCAGGGCCAGCAGGCGGTCGAGCGCCGCCTTGACGAGCCTCACCGGCGGATCTCCTCGTACAGCGACTCGTGCTGCGCCGCGGCCGCGTCCCACGTCAGGGCGCGACGCGCTGCCTCGGCTCCCTCGAAGGCGGCCGCCAGCGCCGCCGGCTCCAGCAGGTCGGAGATCGCAGCGGCGAGCGCGGGTGCGCTCTCCGGCGGCACGACCCGGCCGGCGCCGAACTCGCGGATCGCGTCCGGGAGGCCGCCGACGTCGGTTACGACCGCGGGGCGCCCGTGCCCGAGCGCGGTCGCCAGCACGCCCGAGCTGTCGATCTTCCGGTAGGGCAAGGCCACAAGCGTAGCCTCGTGCATCAGACGCGGAATCTCGTCGTCGGGCAGGAACCCGAGCCGCCACTCGACGCGCTCCGCGACCCCGAGCTCCGCCGCCAGGCGGCGCAGCGGCGCGACCGGGTCGAGCGGGTCGCCCGCGACGACGAGCCGCGCGTGCGGGAGCTCCGGGAGGGCGCGCACGAGCACGTCGAGACCCTTGTACTCCCGGATCAGGCCGAAGAAGAGAATCGTGGCGCCCGTCGGCGGCCGGGCCTCGACGCCGCTCTCGAAGACGGGGTGCTGGACGCGCACCAGCCGCTCGCGCTCGACGCCGAGCTCCGCCAGCTGCTCGAGCGCGCGCTGCGACTGGACGACGACGCGGTCGACGAGCGCGAGCGCCTCGCCCCAGGCGCGCGCGTTCCGCTGCCGCCGCGGCAGGACGTCGTGCGCGGTCAGCACCGTCGGGCGGCCGAGCCGCCGCAGCCAGTGCAGGTCGTAGCGCGGGATCGCGAGCCACTGCACGTGCGCGACGTCGGGCTCCAGCTTCCCCACGCGGCGGAGCAGGCGGGCCGCGCTCGGCACGTACTCGACGCCCTTCAGCGGCAGCCGCAGCCTCGAGCGCGGCGAGCGGCGGACGAGGCGCGACGAGACCGGCAGGAAGATCTCCTCGCGCACGTAGCCGTCGGGCGCCGGCGCCTCGCCGTGCGTGAACGGCGAGGTGAGCAGCGTCACGTCGTGGCCGCGGCGGGCGAGCGCCGAGGCGAGCGCGTGGTCGTACGGCGCCGTGAAGCTGGGCGGGTCGAGCAGCGCGACGCGCATCAGGCCAGCTTGGAGCGCGCGTAGCCGGGCACGCCCAGCGTGGGCAACGGGTCGTCCGCGGCGAAGACGCCGCGCACCTTGCGCCGTTGCAGGTACGGCCGCGCCCAGCCCGCTGGCGTGAGCTCGCGCCGCCTCGCCATCTGCAGAGAGACGGCCAGGTCCTTGGCGAAGAACGCCCACCAGAGTTCCTGCTCCAGCTCGACCGGCTCGGGCTCCGGCTTGCCGGAAAGGTCGTCGTAGGCGATCCGCGCGATGTCGAAGTAGCGGCTCATCGCGACGCCCGCCCACATCGGCACGCGCGTGTTCACCTCGAGCAGCTTGAAGTCGCCGTCGCGCCGGTCGTGGGCGAGCTCGACCTGGGCGAAGCCCTTGTAGCCCGCGCTCTCGAGCAGGCGCAGCCCGAGCTCCCGCACGCGCGGCTGCGGCGCCGTGCGGAAGACCGCGCTCGTGCCGAAGTGCAGCGGGCCCTGGCGCACCTTCACGCCGGTGACGGTCGCGAGCGGCCGGCCGCTGCGGCCGAGGTAGGCGAACAGCGACCAGATGCCGTCCTCGGAGTCCGGCACCAGCTCCTGGACGACGGTGTCGAACCCGCCCTCGCGGGCGCGCTTCCACGACGCGACGAGCTCGTCCGGCGTCTGCGCGACGAGCACCTTCTCGCCGAAGGCGCCGGCGAAGTGCTGGCCCTCGACCGGCTTGAGCAGGAAGGGCGGGCGCAGGTCGAGCGAGCGCAGCGTCTCGATCGAGTCGGCCTCGACCGTGCGCGGCGCGTCGAGGCCCGCCCGCTCGGCCTCCTGGGGCAGCGTGGCCTTGTGCCGCAGCCGCCTCGCGACGTCGGGGTCGTCCGGCAGCGGCAGCTCGAACCGCTCGTTCACCTCGTCCCAGTGGCGCAGGACGAGCTCGACGTGGTCGTCACGCTCCGGGAGCAGCACCGGCTTGACGTCGCCCTGCGCCGCGGCGCGCAGCGCCTTCAGCACCGCCTCGTCGCCCTGCGCGCGCGAGACCTCGCGCAGGTAGCGCGAGCGGGTGCCGAACTCGTGCGGGTGCATCGTGATCCCGGTGACGGGGATCCCGGCGCGGCCGAGGTTGCGGGCGAACGAGAGCCCGGCCCAGAGCAGGCCGAGCACGACGGCGGGGCGTTCAGGCGGCAAGGGCCGCCTCGTACGCCTCGATCGTCGCCTCCGTCACGGGCGGCCACGCGAAGCGCTCGCGCACCCGCTCGCGCGCGGCCTCGCCGAAGCGCCGCCGCAGCTCCGCGTCCCCGAGCAGCCGCTCGAGCGCGGCGCGCAGAGCCGGCACGTCGCGCGGCGGGACGAGCACGCCCGTCTCGCCGTCGACCACGAGGTCGAGCAGGCCGCCGACCGCGCTCGCGACCACCGGCCGCCCGTGGGCCATCGCCTCGAGGCAGGCGACGCCGAAGCCCTCGCGGTGCGACGGCACCGCGACGACCGCCGCGCGCTCGTAGAGCGGCCCGAGCTCGGTGTGCGGGACGAACCCGCGCGCCCCGGGCACGCGGTCGCGCAGCGGGCCGTCGCCCGCCACCACCAGCTCCATCCCGTCCGCCGCCTGCACCAGGTCGAGGATGCCCTTCTCCGGCGACAGCCGCCCGACGAACAGCACCTCCGGCGGAGTCGCGGGGTCGCCGACCCCCTCGGGCACATCGACGCCGCTCGGGATCACGCGCACCTCGCGCGCTCCGAGCTCGCGCGCCGAGTCCGCCAGCGCGGTCGAGGCGCAGACGACGAGCCGCGCGCGCCGCACCACCCGCCGCGCGAGTGACGGGGCGCGCCGGGCGAGCTCGACGTCCGTCCCCCACAGCTGGAGCACGAACGGCTTGCGCACCCACGACGCGATCAGCCCCGTCGGCAGCCAGTGCGCGTGGACGAGGTCGGCCGTCGCCGCGGCGCGGCGCGCGGCGGCGCGGAAGTTCCACGCCAGCAGCGGCAGCAGGGCAGCACGCCAGGGGTCCCGCCGCAGGTTGCCGACGACGCCGGCCCCGTACGCGATCCCGTAGTGGCGGAAAGACGCGGGCGAGACGACCTCGACCTCGACCCCGCGGCCGCGCAGCTGCTCGACCGCGTCGGCCACGAACACGCCCGCGGGGTCGCCCTCGTACCGCGGGTACGAGGTCGTGAGGACGGCGATTTTCACGGGATCCTCGAAGCCGTAGGCTGGGCGAACACGGCCGGCAGGGCCAGCGCGAACATCACGAAAACGTAGAAGTAGAGGAACGGGATCGTCAGGTAGAAGGCGTTCGAGGCAAGTGTCCCGGCGAGCGCGGCCGTCATCCCCCAGGAGAGCGGCCGCAGCCGCGCGGCGAGCGGGTCGCCGGCCGCGGCGAGCTCCTGACCCAGCTTCCGCGCGGCGCCGAGCCGCCTGAACAGCCACCACAGGAAGACCGCGAACAGCGCGGTGCCGACGAGCCCGCCCTCGACGATCAGCATCACGTAGTAGGAGTGCGGCCCCCAGTTCGTCTTGCCGGTGACGAACTCGTAGTAGACCGAGAAGTTGTTGAAGCCGAGTCCGAAGAGCGGGTGCTGGTGCAGGACTTGCGGGATGAAGTCGTAGACGCCGAGATGCGCCGAGGTCGAGCTCCCGCCCGTCTGGACGCGCGACTTGAGCACGACGCTGAAGAAGTGCCGCCGGTGGTAGAGCTCGAACGCGACCGGGATCGCCACCAGCACGAGCGGCAGGATCGCGAGCCGCGAGAAGAGCAGGTGCCGGTAGGGGATCAGCAGCACGATCGCGCCGACCGTCAGGCCGAGGATGCCGCTGCGCGAGAGCGTCGCCAGCTCGACGAGCAGCAGGAACGCGAGCAGGACCGCGAGCGGCGTCCGCAGGCGGTGGCGGCGCTCGAGCCGCAGGTAGAGCGGCGTCAGGATGAGGATCGGCAGCAGCAGCTCGATGCCGAGGTGGTTCGGGTCGCCGGTGAGCGCGTTCGGCCGGTAGACGCTCGCGCCGTTGACGGCGCCGTAGATGTTGATCTGGCTCGCGCCGCCGGTGATCGGGTTCAGGAAGAGCGTGTCGAGGTTGCGCCCGGCTTGGGCGGCCAGCAGCTGGAGGATCCCGTAGGCGCCGTTGGCCGCGATCCCGCCGAGGAACCACGCGAGCGCGCGCCAGTAGAACGCGAGCGACTTGCGCGAGAGGTAGACGACACCGGCGATCAGGAACCCGAAGTGGAGCAGCCACTTGGTCAGGCCCTTCACGAACTGGTCGAGCGCCTGGCCGGTCTCGAGGTTGAAGAAGCCGACCAGGTAGACGAGCAGGAACGCGAGCAGGAACGCGAGCAGGATCGCGGCGCTGCGCGGCGCCGGCTGGGGTCGCCGGCCGAGGCGGTCGAGCGCGAAGAAGAGCAGGAAGCCGCCGCAGGTGAGGTCGGCGAGGAAGAGGTTGCCGCCCGCGCTCCACTGCACCTTCGCGAACGTGCAGCAGAAGCAGGTGGCGAAGAAGAAGAACGGGACGAGCCGGCTCTCCTGCGCCTGGACGCGCACGCGGGTCGCGGTGGCTGCGACGGCGGTCACTCGAGGCTCCAGAGCAGCTCCGCCAGCTCCTCGACGCGGGTCGTGCGCGAGAGCCGGCGGCGGTCGCCCTCGCTCAGGTAGCCGTTCCCGAGCCGTCCCGCCTTCCAGCGCGCATGCAGGCCGACGAGCGCCTCGCGGATGCCCTTCTCGTCGTCGGGGGCGACCACGATCCCCGCGCCGGTCTCGCGGACGAGCGTCGCGGCCGCGCCGTCGATCGGCACCGCGGCGAGGATCGGGCGCTCCGCCGCGAGGTACTCGAAGATCTTTCCGCTCGGCACCACCTTCCCCCGGCCGGCCGCGTCGGGCAGGAGGAGCAAGTTCGCCTCCGAGTCGCGCTGCAGCTCGAGCGCGCGCCGGTGCGGGAGGTAGTCGAGCAGCTCGAGCCGATCGCCGAGGCCGAGCTCCTGCACCCACTCGCGGTCGACCGAGCGGAAGTCGCCGACGAAGCGCGCGACCACGTGGTCGAGCCCGGACTCGGCGAGCGCCGTGAGGAACGCACGCGGGTTGCGCTTCCCGAAGAAGCTGCCGGTGTGCGTGATCCGGAAGCGGTCGCCGGGGGTGTAGTCGAGGCCGGCGAAGTCGTCGAAGTCGCAGCCGTTCGGGATCACGCGCACGGGCCCGCTCGGGTCGAAGGCGCGCAGCTCGTCGGCGATCGCCTCGGAGACCGCGACGATCCCGTCGGCGTGGTCTGCGACGAGCTTCACCACGCGCTCGAGCGCCTTCTCCTTCGCCTGCACCGACTTCTTCTCGAAGCGCCGGTCGGCATTCAGCACGAGCGAGTCGCGCTGGTCGGCGATCCAGGGCACTCCGGTCAGGCGCTTCACGCCCGCGCCGATCAGGTTCATCGAGAGCGGCGGGCTCGTCGTGATGACCGCGTCGATCCCCTCGCTGCGGACGATGCGCGCCGCCGCCGGGATCGCCGTAGGCGCCCAGGTGACGCTCGCGTCCGGGAGCAGCAGCCGCCGGCCCGCGAGCCGCGCCTGCGCCAGCACGAGGTCGACGCCGGTCAGGCCGCGCAGCTCTTCCGAGGGCAGGCGCGCCTTCGGCCCCAGGTAGCGCGCGCGGTGGACGAACGCCTGGGTCGGCGGCCGCAGCTCGTCGTCGCGGTGGAGCCACTTCGGGTCGTCGGGGGCGAGCACGTGCGTCTCGATCCCGAGCGACGGGAGATGGGTCGCCAGCTTCAGCGGCCGCTGGACGCCGCCCCCTCCGGCGGGCGGGAAGTACATGGTGACGAGGAGGACCTTCACGGGAGCCGGTAGAGAACGTAACGACTGCCGACGTAAGCGCGCGGCAGGCGCAGGCGGACGTTGCCGGCGCGGGTGCGGTCGACGAGGACCCAGCGCGCGCCGTACCGGCGCGGGACCGACAGCGGGCCGGCGTCGCGGAAGAAGCGCAGCGCGTCCTTGACCCGCGCGGTCGGGCGGTTCGCCTTCGTGTTCGCGACGTGCGAGGTCGGCGCCGCGTTCACGTACACCGGCGCGAAGGCGCCCAACTCGTAGGCGGTCAGCGGATCGGAGAACACGACGTCGCCCTCGGGAACCTTCTCGCGCACCGCGCTGACGAGCTTCTGCGGGAGGCCGAGGCGCGCGGTCGGCGAGCGCGTCCAGTGCGAGTAGCCGTGCACCGTGACCGGGAGCAGGAAGAGGACGGTCGCCGCGGCGGCGACCGCGGGCAACCCCTGGATCTCGGGGATCCGCCGGCCGAAGAACGCGGCTGCGACCAGGGCGACGATCGCCGCGCAGAACGCGATCCAGGTCAGGAGGCGGGGCGCGCCGTGGACGAAGCGGTAGGGCGCGCCGAAGTCCCCGGGGTAGGCGAGCTGCAGCGCGATCCCGGCCGCGAGGGCCACCGGGAGCACCGCCCAGCGCAGGAAGCCCGCCAGCACGAGCATGCCGCCGACCAGCACGAAGGGGCGCGGCGAGAAGGCGATGATCCGGCGCGCCTGGGAGATCGAGATCGCGTCGGCGAAGTGCGGGAAGACGAACGGCAGGAGCGCGATCGCCATCGTGGCCAGCATCGCGCCGAACGCGAAGGCGCCCCACAGCCGGCGGTGGGCGAAGACGGCGAGCGGCAGCAGCACGAGGGACGCGACCGCGATCGTCCCCGCCCGGCCGAACAGCTCCGGGCTCAGGCGGTAGCTGTGCAGCCCGAACACGTCGAGCTCGTCGCCGTAGCCTGCGAACGCGCGCCGCAGCTCGACGGGCGAGGGACTGTGCGAGGCGGTCTCGCGCACGACGGGCAGGAGCCAGAGGACGACGAGGCCCGCGGGCACCACGATCGCGCCCAGCGCGGCCGCGATGTGAGGGATGTCGTGCCGCACGTCCAGGATCGCGCGCACGAGCAGGAAGCCGGCGAGCCCGATCGCCAGCAGGACGGAGTAGCTCGGGTGCACGAGCGTCATCACCAGCGAGGCGCCCGCGACCGACGCCAGCAGCGCCTTCGACGGCTCCCGCACGTAGGCGAAGACCAGCGCGAGCAGCGCCGGCAGCAGCAGCACGCGCGCCGCGGTCGCCGGCAGCGCGAGCGAGCTGTACGAGCCGCCGTGGCCAGGCGCAAGGCCGATCAGCGCGAACTCCGCGAGCGCCGTCGCCACGCCGGCCCAGCGCGAGCGGAAGAGGATCGCTCCCGCCTCGTACACGAGCCCGAACGACAGCGGCAGCAGCACCGTCGGCGCGTGCAGGAGCGTCGAGGGCGCGCCGACGCCGGCCAGCCGCGCGATCAGCGCGACCGCGGAGTGCCAGAGCGGGTACGCGTAGCCGGGGTGGAGGCCGCCGTCGCGGAACTCGTCGACCGACCGCAGCGAGAGGTCGTCGAATGCGAGCAGCTTCTGGACGCGCGCGAGGTGGAAGAAGGCGTCGCCGTCGTAGCGCGAGACCCACCAGAGCGAGATCCCGGCCGCGATCCCGAGCACGACGACGCCGGCCCGCCACGGCGAGCTCTCGCCCGGACGGCGCAGCGCGAACGGGGTCGCGGCGGCCGTGACGACGACGAGCAGGATCAGCGCGAGCCACAGCGACCCGTGCACCGCGAACATCACCGCCGTCGCCCCGAACAGCGCCGTCATCGCCCAGGCGAAGGTCGGCGCCAGCCCGTTCACCCCGAGCGCGCGCGAGAGCACCGCGCCCGGGAGCAGTAGGCAGGCGGTCGCCGCCCCGAGCCGCAACCCGAGCCCGAGCCCCTCCGCGGGCAGCAGCCGCGAGAGCGCCAGCGCGACCGGCGCGAGCAGCCACGGAAGCAGGCTCATCGCCGCAACAGGCGCGCGACCTGCACGAGGGCCGGCTTCAGGTCGTCGCGCGCGAACACCGCGTCGACGTACGGCGGGCGCTGCGGCGCCGGCGACTCTCCGGCCTGGAGCGTGATCGCCCAGCACCTGCGCCTCCCGTTCGCCGAGACCGGCTCGACCCGCTCGCCGGTGAGGTCGCGATAGGCGATGAGCGGCAGGTCGACCCCGCAGGCCGCGGCGAGGCCGTGCCACTGGAAGAGCCGCGGGTTCACCTCCATCAGCCGGTAGGAGCCGTCGCGCGGGTCGCGCTTGAACTCGACCTGCGAGAGCCCGTGGAAGCCGAGCGCCCGCAGCAGCCGCAGGCCCGAGTCCACGACCGCGTCGACCCAGCGCGCCTCGCCGACGCGGCACGTGCCCACTCCGGGCGGCGTCTGGCGCAGCTTGCGCCCGCAGAAGAGCCCGAGCGCCTCGCCGTCGCGCGAGAGGTACGAGCCGAGCGTGTAGAGCTCGTCGTCGCCGCCGGGGATCAGCTCCTGCACCATCGGCGTGTACGGCTCGGCGTCTGTGTAGGCGCGCTCGACTTCGGCGGGGCTCTCGCAGCGGAAGGCCTGCCTGCCGAAGCGCCGCTTGAAGCCCTCGGTCGACGAGGGCTTGACGAGCACCGGGAGGCCGATCTCCTCCGCGGCGGCGCGCGCCTCGTCCGCCGAGGCCGGGTACGCGGTTCGAGGAATCGGCACTCCCGCTGCGTCGGCGGTCTCGAGCTGGCCCCGCTTGGTCTGAATCCGCGCGAGCACGTCCCACGGGGGGAACGGGTAGAGGAACCGATCGCCGAGGCGGTCCGCCCCGCGCGCGATCGCGTTCAGCGGCTCGTCGTGGGTCGCGAAGACCGGCGCGCGCTCCACCTCGAGCCCCGCGAGGAAGGAGACGAACGCCTCCTCGTCCTGCGGGTCGGGCGTGACGACCGGCTCGGCGTAGCGCGAGCGGAAGCCGAGCGCGCCGGCGCGGTGGTCGAGCGCGAGCACGCGGATCCCCGCGCGGCCGAGCGACCGGATCGCGGCGAGGCCGTTCACCCAGCCGACGTCGACGACGACGGCCGGGTTCACCGCGCGAGCAGCTCCTCGACCGAGGAGCCGCGGAGCCAGCGCGCGGTCTCGGCGTAGCCGCGGCCGCGGTCGCCGCGGAAGAGCCGGCCGCGCAGCCGCAGCGACGCCGCCAGCAGCCGCCGCGCCCGCTCCGCCTCGCGCCGGCCGCGGTGCTTGGCGAGGAAGCGCACGTGGCCGCGGACCTGCTCGCGGAACATCGGGCTCCAGTTCTGACGCGTCGAGGCGCCGCCAACGTGGACGAACTCCGCGTCGGGCGTGAAGAGGACCTTCCACCCGGCCTGGCGGAACCGGTAGCACCAGTCCGTCTCCTCGCTGAACATGAAGAAGTCCTCGTCGAAGAGGCCAACCGTATCGGCGGCCTCTCGCCGGACGAGCAGGACCGAGCCCATCAGGAACTCCGCCTCGAGCGTGCTGTCGTAGGCGAAGCCGTTCCCGTAGAACGCGTTCAGCACCCTCGTCCGCGGGGCCAGCTTGCGCAGGAAGAGGTACTCGGTCGCGAGCCGCCAGAGCGTCGGGAAGCCGCGCACCGAGCGCTGCAGCCTCCCGTCGGGAAAGCACAGCTTCGGCCCGACGACCGCGGCCTCGGGATGCGCCTCGCCGAACGCGACCAGCCGCTCGAGCGCGCCGTCGGTGGCCCAGGCGTCCGAGTTCAGGAGCAGGAACCAGTCGCCCGTCGCGGCGCGCATGCCGACGTTCGAGCCGCCGCCGAGGCCCCTGTTCTCGGCCTCCTGGATCAGCCGCGCGTCGGGGAAGCGCTCGCGCACGAGCTCGACGGTGCCGTCGGTCGAGCCGTTGTCGACCACGATCGTCTCGTTGCCGCGCACGCTCTCGAGCGCGCGCTCGACCCAGGGAAGCGCGTTCCAGGTGACGACGACGACCGAGACGTCAGCCATCGGGTGCGGCGGTGCGGGTCGTCAGCCCGCGCAGGCTCTGCCAGCCGAGCAGCAGCGCCCCCGGCAGCGAGAGGCAGAGCGTCACGACGAAGAACAGGAAGCCGGTGGCGAAGGCCTTGTCCGGGTCGACGCCGAGGCGGCCGAGGAAGCTGACGAAGAACGTCTCGCGCACCGCGATCCCGTTCACCGAGAACGGCACCAGCAGGACGAGGAAGAGCAGCGGCCCCATCACGTAGTACGGACGCGGTGAGAGGTCGACGCCGACCGCGAGCCCGGCGAGCCAGATCGCGAGCACGCGGATCGCCTGCACGACGAGCGTCAGCGAGAAGACGCCGAACAGCAGGCCGGGGTGGTCGCGGTAGGCGTGGATCCCCTCGTACGCCGCGCGGATCGGCCGCTCGAGCCGGATCAGGCGCAGGAGCGGCACCGTCTTCGCCAGCAGCGGCCGCACGCGGCGCGAGAAGAGCGCGACCGCGAGGATGACCGTCGCGATCACGAACGCGCCCTCGATCCACAGGTACGGCCCGACCGGGTAGCGGCCGATCGCGAGCAGGAAGCCGACGGCGGCGAGCGCGAGCGTGGCCGCGCCTCCGAGCGCCCGCTCGAGCAGCACCGAGCCGGCGACGTCGCCGCCGCGGCCCGTGTGGCGGCGGGCCGTCTCGTAGATCCGGACGGCGTCGCCGCCGACCGCCGTGGGCAGGAGCTGCCCGGCCGTGTACGCGACGAAGTAGGCGCGCGTCAGCCAGGCGAGCCGGTCGTGGATCCCGCGCGCCTCCAGGAGCTGCTGCCACCGCCAGGCCATCGGCCAGACCGAGCCGATCATGATCGCGACCGCCCCG
>DASSQK010000065.1:0-3192 GCA_035702555.1 Gaiellaceae bacterium
GGCCTGACCGAGGCCGACGTGCCCGGGTTCACGGAGGTGCTGCGGCGCGTCCGTGACGACTACGAGGCGGGCGTGCTCCTGATCGACCACAACATGGCGCTCGTGATGGCGGTCTGCGACCGGATCCACGTCCTCGACGAGGGGCGGATGCTCGCCGCGGGCACGCCCGACGAGATCCGCGGCAACCTCGACGTCGCCGCGGCGTACCTCGGCGACACCGCGGTCGAGACCGATGGCTGAGGCAGTTCTCGAGCTCGACGGCCTCGAGGTCGCCTACGACGGCGTGCCGGCGGTGCGCGAGCTCGACCTCACCGTGGGGGGCGGCGAGATCGTCGGCCTGATCGGCCCCAACGGGGCGGGCAAGAGCACGACCCTCCACGCGGTGATGGGCCTGGTGCGGGCAGCAGGCGGCGAGATTCGCTTCTCGGGCAGGTCGATCCGCGGCCGCGCGCCCGAGCAGGTCGCGCGGGCCGGCATCGCGCTCGTCCCGGAGGGCCGCCGCATCTACCCGCACCTGACCGTGGACGAAAACCTCAGGCTCGGTTTCGCCGCCTCGCGAAGCAGAGGGTCGCGCGCGAAGATCCTCGACGAGCTCCGCGAGCTGTTCCCCATCCTCGAGCGGTACCGCAAGCGGCACGGCGGCGTCCTCTCGGGCGGTGAGCAGCAGCAGCTCGCGATCGCGCGTGCGCTCGCCGCGGAGCCGCAGCTGATCCTGCTGGACGAGCCGTCGCTCGGGCTCGCGCCGACGGTCGTCGACTCCGTCTTCGAGGCGCTCGCCCGGATTCGCGAGCGCGGCGTGCCGAGCCTGCTGGTGGAGCAGCGCGGCCAGCGCACCGTCGCGTTCGCCGACCGCACGTACGTGCTCTCCAACGGCGCGGTGCAGGCGGAGCTCACGCCTGCCGACGCCGGCGACACGGAGCGGCTCGTGGCCGCCTACTTCGCGGGCTGATGCAGGTCGCGCTCAACGCGCTCGGGCTAGGCGCCGTCTACGCGCTGATGGCCGTCGGGATCGGGCTCGTCTTCGGCGTGCTCCGCCTCGTCAACTTCGCCTACGGCCAGCTGATCATGGCGGGCGCCTTCTCGCTGGCGGTGACGAGCGAGGCCGGCTGGCCGGACTGGGCGAGCGTGCTCACCTGCGTCGCGGTCGTCGTCGCGCTCTCGCTGCTGATGGAGGTCGCGGTCTTCCGTCCCCTCCGCGGCTCGTCGCCCGCGACGATGCTGGTGGCCACGTTCGCGGTCGCGTTCCTGCTGCAGGCGATCGCGCTGCTCAAGTTCGGCTCGCTGGGCAAGATCGCAACGATCTACCCGGGCCTGTTCGACCCGGTCGCCGACAGCGGCCGCTTCGCGACGGTGCGCTGGATCACGATCGTCGCGATCGTCCTCGGCGTCGTCGCCCTCGGCGGGCTCACGCTGCTGCTGGAGCGCACGAACGTCGGCCTGCACATGCGAGCGGCCGCGGCCGACTTCCAGACCGCGCGCCTGCTCGGCGTGAACGCGAACCGCGTGATCACGCTCGCGGTCGTCCTCTCGGGCGTGCTCGCCGCCGCGGTGAGCGTGATCCTCGTGGTGCAGACGCCGCTCGTCGTGCCGTCCTTCGCCCTCCGCGACACGATCATCGTGCTCGTCGGCGTCGTCGTCGGCGGGATGGACCGGCTCTGGACGGCCACTCTCGGCGGGTTCTCGATCGGCGTTGCGACCTCGCTCCTGACCGACAAGCTGCCCACGAACACGACGGTATACGTCGACTCGTTCGTCTTCCTGGCCGTGATCACGGTGCTCCTGCTGCGCCCGAACGGCCTCTTCGCTCCCGCGAGCGCCCGTCCCGTGGAGCGGGCGTGACGCTCGCCAACCGCCTCGTCGGGCTCGCGGTCCCGCTGCTCCTCGTGTTGGCGGTCGCCGGCCTCGGCAGCCTCGCCTCGAGCACGAACGAGATCTACTTCCTGACCGCGCTCGTGGACGTGGTGATCGTGGTCGGGCTCTACGTCTTCGTCGGCAACTCCGGCGTACTGTCCTTCGGGCACATCAGCTTCGTCGCGGTGGGCGCCTTCGCGGCGGGGCTGTTGACGATCCCGCCGGGCGTGAAGCGCAACATCCTGCCCGACCTGTTCCCGTTCCTCGAGCGGCACTCGACCGGGAACCTCGTCTCGCTGCTGCTCGCGGCCGCCCTCGGCGCGGTGTTCGCGCTGCTGGTCGGGCTCCCGCTGATGCGCCTCTCGGGGCTGGCCGCGGGGATCGCGACCTTCGCCGTCCTCGGGATCACGCACAACGTGCTCCTCTACTACGAGAAGATCGGCCCGGGGCCCGGGACGATGACGTCGATCCCCGAGACGACCGGGCTCGTGCAGGCGATGTGGGGCGCGCTCGTCGCGATCCTCGTCGCCTGGCTGTACGGGCTCAGCCGAGGGGGACGGCTGCTGCGGGCGACGCGGGAGGACGCGGCCGTGGCCCAGGCGGTCGGGGTGAGCGTCCACCGGCAGCGGCTGTGGGCGTTCGGCCTGAGCGGTGCGATCTGCGGCTTCGGCGGCGGGCTGCTCGTGCACCAGCTGGGGACGATCGCGGCCGACCAGGTCTACCTCGAGCTCACCTTCCTGACGCTGGCGATGCTCGTCGTCGGCGGGACCAACAGCCTGCTCGGCGCCGTCGTCGGCGCGCTGCTCGTGAGCGGCCTCGACTCGTTCCTCGTCAACGCGGAGACCGGGGTGCACGTGCTCGGGTTCACCCTCGACGTCCCGACCGGCGCGAGCACCGTCGTGCTCGGCGCGCTGATGGCGCTCATCCTCGTGCTGCGCCCCTCGGGAATCACGGGCGGGCACGAGGCGCGGCTGCCGAAGTGGCGGCCGCGGCGGGCGGAGGGCGCATCGTGAGGGTGTGCGTCGTCGGGTGCGGCGCGGTCGGCTCGCTGTTCGCGGCGAACCTCGCCCAGCTGGAGGACGTGGAGGTCTGGGCGTACGACCTCTCGCGGGCGCACGTCGACGCGATCAACGCCGGCGGCCTGCGCCTTTCCGGGGCGGGCGAGGTGGTCGGCCGGGTGCGCGCGACCGCGGATGCCTCCGAGCTGCCGCCCTGCGACTTCGGGATCGTCGCGACGAAGGCGATGCACACGGAGCCGGCGATCGCGGCGACCGCGCAGGCGTTCGCCGGCGGCGCGGTCGCCTCGGTGCAGAACGGCCTCGGGAACGAGGAGGCGCTGGC
>DASSQK010000066.1:0-3072 GCA_035702555.1 Gaiellaceae bacterium
CGCGGTCGCCCGGGGAGAGGTAGATCGTGTACTCGTTCGGCACGTAGACGTTCCGCACGGAGGTCGAACGATGGTCGTCCATCTCCTTGGCGAGCTTGCGCGCGAGCTCGACCGGCTGGACGTTCGTGCGGAAGGCGCGGCCGAAGACGCCCTCGAAGACTCGCTCCAGCCTCTGCTCGATTCCCCGCAGCATTACGACGCCGCGGAGGGTACCCCCAGCGCAGGAGCGCGAAGCGCTGTGAACGCAGCGATCGCCCATGATGAGAGGAGAAGCGGCACTGCGGCCGCGCTCGGGACAGCGGCCACGGTGAGGACGATCATCCCCGCGCCGAGCGCGGCAGCCGCCCAGCGCCCGCGGGCACGGGCGTGCGGGAGGGCGACCGCGACGAGTGCGAGCGCGCACGCCTCGAGCAGGAGCGACGGATGGTTGCCGGCGGCGCGGGCGAGCGAGCCCGCGACGTCGAGCGGGTCGCGCGCCTGAGCGACGCCGAGCCCGAGCGGCGCCGGGCCGCCGATGAGCGGAAGCGACGCGTGGCGGATCCCGGCAGCGAGCGCTGCGGTCAGCACGCCCAGCAGCACGGAGAGCCCGCGCAGGGGCGCGGCGCGGACCCGCGCCGTGGCAAGCGGGAGCAGACCCAGCGCGGCGAGCGGCGCGAGGAGCGGCCCGAGCACGAAGAGGAGCCCGGCTCGCGGCTCCCGCCAGGTCACGAGCAGCCAGGCGGAGGCGAGCGCCGTGTAGAGGAGGGCGAGCCCGAGCGAGATGTTCCCGAGCGGAAGCACCGGCACGGCGAGCGCGAGCGCGATCCCGGCGCGTTCGCGCCAGAGGGTCGCTGCGGCGGCGAGCACCCCGAGGCCGAACGGCCAGCCGTGTGGATAGAAGGGCAGAGCGGCTGCAGTCCAGCCGGCGAGGATCCCCGCGAGGACGGCCGCGACGGCGTTCCCGGGGTCGATGCGCGACGGAATCCTGAAGGCGGGCCGGGGCGTGGACGCGAAGGAAGCCGCACCGCGCAGCGCGTCCGCGAGATCCCTGGCCGTCGGCCGCCTGGCCGGGTTCGTCGCGAGCGAGCTGTCGACGACGCGGAGGACGCGCTTCGGGAGGTCGGGGCGGAGCTCGCCGAGCGGCCGTGCGCCGGCCTCGATCGCACGAGCGGTCTCGAGCATCGAGCCGCGCCAGAACGGGTGCCGACCTGCGAGCGCCTCCCAGAGCATGACGCCGACCGCCCACACGTCCGCGGCGGGGGTCGCCTCGCCGCCCGCGAGCCGCTCGGGCGAGATGTACGCGAGCGTGCCGGGGACGTCTCCGGCCTCGGTCAGCGACTCGGCATCGGCCATCTGCGCGAGCCCGAAGTCGAGCACGCGCGCGGCCACGCGTTCGCCGTCGAGGAGGAGGACGTTCGAAGGCTTGACGTCGCGGTGCAGGATCCCGGCCGCGTGGGCGTGGGCGAGGCCGTCGCAAACCTGCGCGCAGGCTTCGATCGCCGCCTCCTCCGAGAGTCCGCCGCTGCGCAGGGCCTCGCGGAAGGTGTGTCCGGGGACGAACTCGTAGGCGATGTAGACGTGGCGCGAGTCGCGCCCGAACCCGTAGGCGCGTAAGCAGGCCGGGTGCCGCAGCTGGGCCGCGGCCTTGGCCTCGCGCTCGGCGCGCATCGCGGACTTGCCCTCGCGGGCGACGATCTTCAGCGCGACGTCGAGCCCCGTCTTCTCGTCACGCGCCAGCCAGACCGAGCCCGAGCCGCCGCTGCCCAGTGGGCGCAGCGGGCGATACCGGTTGAGGACGAGCTCGGAGCTCGTGAGGGCTGGGGCAGCCTCTCCCATGCAAGAGCGGAGATTGGCGACCGCGTCGGACTGTCCTCCCCGACACGGTTAGGCTTGCCACCCAGTGAGCACGTTCGACGACGGAACAGAGCTCGAGTTCTTCGACGAGCCGGAGACGCTCGAGGCTCCGAGCGGGCCGCGCCGGCGGATCAGGCCTCCGCGTCCGGGCGGGCCGCGCCGGCCCTCGCCGCCGCCTCCCGGAGCCGTCGCCCTCGCGAGGCTCGCGGGTCTCGTCGCGCTCGCGATCGCCGTGGTGGTCGGTTTGGTCTTCTGGGTGGGCTCGTGCCAGGGCAAGAGCAAGCACGACGAGTACTCCTCGTACATGACCGACATGCGATCGATCGCGCAGGACTCCGCTCAGCCGGGAGTCGCACTGCCCACCGTGCTCGGCGCCCAGAAGCTGACCCTCGCGAGTCTCCAGTCGAAGCTCGAGCAGTGGTCGCGCCAGGAGCAGCAGGACTACGACGATGCGTTGCGCCTGCGGCCGCCCGGTCCGCTGCAGACGGCGCACCAGGCGGCGCTGGCCACGTTCCAGCTGCGCGCGATCGGGTTGACCGGGCTTGCGAACACGCTCTCCCAGGCGGGCTCGAAGAGCGCGACGGAGGTGGGCGACGCGCTCGCCGGGCAGGCGCAGGTGCTCACCTCGAGCGACATCGTGTGGGCGAATCTCTTCCATCTGCCGGCGACGCAGACGCTGAAGAGCGTCGGGGTGAGGGGTGTGATCGCGCCGCCGTCCCAGATCGTCTCGAACCCCGAGGTGGTCAGCCCCAACTCGTTCTCGCTCGTCCTGGGGCGCTTGAAGTCCACGACCACCGGCGGCAAGGTGACCGGTCTGCACGGGAGCGAGCTCGTGAGCACCGAGGCCGTGGCGGGGAGCAGCGTGAAGCAGCTCTCCACCTCCAGTACGACGACCGTCGACGTCGGCGCGAATCTCGCGTTCAAGGTCACGTTCACGGACGCGGGCAACTTCCAGGAGACGCAGGTTCCCGTGACGCTGACGGTGATCCTCCCTGGCAAGAACGTGACGAAGACGCAGACAGTCAAGGCCATCGCTCCGCGGCAGACGACCTCGGTCTCCTTCGGGAACCTCGACCTGCCCACGTCGGCGTTCGCTGCGAACGCCCGCATCAAGGTGGAGATCGGCAAGGTGCCCGGGGAGAAGAACCTCGCCAACAACACCGCCTCGTACCCGGTCTTCTTCAGTCTCTCCTCCGGCGGCTGACCCTTGAGCGCGTCGGTCGCCGGAGTGATCGCGAT
>DASSQK010000067.1:0-7562 GCA_035702555.1 Gaiellaceae bacterium
GACAAGGGCGTCGAGGTGCTCGTGATCGACGACAACTCGCCCGACGGGACGGGGGAGCTGGCCGACCGGCTGGCGGCCGAGCTCGGCTTCGTCTCCGTGCTCCACCGCGCGCAGAAGGAGGGCCTGGGGCCCGCGTACCTCGCCGGTTTCCGCCGCGCCCTGGCCGACGGCGCCGACCTCGTCCTGGAGATGGACGCGGACTTCTCGCACGACCCCGCCGACGTGCCGCGGCTGGTGGCGGCCGCCGCCGACGCGGACCTCGTGCTGGGCTCGCGCTACGTCGAGGGCGGCTCGATCCCGAACTGGGGCCGGGTCCGGCGCTTCATCTCGAGCGGCGGCTCTTGGTACGCGCGCGTGCTGCTCGGCGTCGACGTCCGCGACCTCACGTGCGGGTTTCGCTGCTACCGCCGAGCCGTGCTCGAGACGATCGACCTCGACGCGATCGACTCACGCGGCTACGCGTTCCAGATCGAGGGCACCTACCGCACGCTGCGGGCCGGCTTCCGCGTGGCCGAGATCCCGATCACGTTCGTCGACCGCGAGCAGGGCGGCTCGAAGATGAGCCGCGCGATCGTGCTCGAGGCGATCTGGAAGGTGCCGATCCTGCGGCTCCGGGCGCTCGCCGGGCGCCTCTAGCGAGGAAGCGTCGACCGGCCGAGCCGCAAGCTGGCGGGTCGGAGCGAACGTGCCGCAGAGTCCTCGGAAATCGGCGCCCCCTCTCCCCGATGGGGTTGTCGCTCCGACCCGCCTGGAGACTAGGAGGCCGTCGGGCAGGCGCACAACTGGCCGTTCGATGGGTGTGCAGCCGCCCGGCTTGTAGCCTGCAGGCGTGCTCGAGCTGACCGACGCCACCTTCGCGAGCGAGGTGCTGCAGGCCGAGACGCCGGTCGTCGTCGACTTCTGGGCGCCCTGGTGCGGGCCGTGCCGCGCGGTGGAGCCGGTCCTCGCCGAGCTCGAGCGGGCCCACGCCGGCCGGGTGAAGTTCGCGAAACTCGACATCGACCAGAACCTGCAGACCGCCTCGCGCTACGAGGTGCTCTCGATCCCGACCGCGATCCTCTTCGAGGGCGGCGAGGCGCGCGAGAGGGTCGTCGGCGCCCGGCCGCGCTCGTACTACGAGCAGGCCTGGGAGCGCTGGCTCAGCTAGACGTAGCGGACTCCGCCGCCGCCGGCGTGGCCTTCTTCGCAGCGCGCAGCTCGCGGCCGACCGCCCGCGAGACCACGACGGCGTCGCCCTTGCCCGTCCGGCGGATGCGCGGGTCGATCACGAGGTAGAGCAGGTCGACGACGAGGTTCGCGAGCACGACCGCGAAGCTGACGACGATCACGATCCCCATGATCATCGGCAGGTCGCTGTTGGCGAGCGAGTGCACGAGCTGGAACCCCATCCCCGGAAGCTCGAAGATCGTCTCGATGAACAGCGCGCCGCCGAACGCCACGCCGATGTCCATCCCGATCATGCTCACGATCGGCAGGAGGGCGTTCCGGAAGACGTGCACGCGCATCACGCGGAAGCTGCTTGCGCCCTTCGCGCGCGCGGTCCGCACGTAGTCCTCCTCCATCGACTCGAGCAGGCTCGCCCGGATCATGCGCGCGTAGAGCGCCGCGAAGAGGAATGCGAACGTCAACCAGGGCAGCGCCATGTGGTACGCCCAGTAGCGCGGGCCGCCGCAGAGGCTGCCGGCGCTGGGCTGGTAGTGCAGGTCGCAGTAGCCGCCGACGGGGAACCACCCGAGCCTCACCCCGAAGACGTACGAGAACCCGAGGCCTAGGAAGACCGAATGGGCCGACGCGCCGGCCAGCACGAAGAGCATCAGCCCGCGGTCGAGCAGCGAGCGCGGGTAGAGCGCGGATAAGACGCCGACCGGGATCGCGATCATCAGCCAGATCACCATCCCGCCGATCAGCAGCGAGAGCGTCACCGGCAAGGTGCGCCAGATCACGTCGGTGACCGCATCGTCCGAACGCAGCGAGTTGCCCAGGTCGCCGTGCAGGAAGACCCGCCGCACGAACTGGCCGTACTGCTCGCCGAACGAGCCGCGGAAGTGGAACTGCGTCTGGAGCGTGGGCGCGAAGCCCTGCTCGTTCCGCTGCGCGTTGCTCGAGTCCGCCGGCAGCAGGAAGAACATCACGAAGACGATCAGCGTGATGACGAACACGAGCATGACCGCCCACAGCAGCCGCCTGAGGACGAAGATCAGCACAGGCGGCTAGCGTCGCCGCTCGCGCCGGTCAGCGCAAGTCGGCCTGCCCCCGCCCGCCGAAGTGGTCCCACCCTGACAGCTCTACGGGCTCGCCCTCGAGGTGGATTCCGACGCCGCGCCCCTCGACGCAGCGGCCGATGACGTGGAAGCCGAGGTCGTCGGGGGTGGCGGCGAGCAGCTCGTAGTCCTCGCCGAACCCGAGATCCTCGATCGCCGCTCCGTCCGCGAGCGGGACGCGCTCCAGCTCGAGCTCGAGGCGGCACAGAGACCGTTCCGCCAGGTGCCCTGCGTCGACGGCGAGGCCGTCCGAGATGTCGGTGAGCGCGTGGGCCGTCGTCGCGAGCAGGCGGCCCTCGCGCAGGCGGAGCGGCGGGCGGGCGTGGCGCTGCTCGCGGAAGGCGGCGCCCGCGGCGCCGAGCGGGCCGGTCACGACGACCAGGTCGCCCGGCCGCGCGCCGCCGCGGCCGGGGACGCGCGGGGAGCGGCCGACCGCGGTCACCGTCAGCGAGAGCTGCGCCGCACGGGTTGTGTCGCCGCCGCCGACCGGCACGCCCGCCTCGTTCAACCCGTCGTAGAGCTCCAGGACGTCGTCGAGAGCCGTGTCCTCCGGGGCGGCGAGGGTGACGAGCAGCGCCTCGGCCTCGGCGCCCGAGGCCGCGAGGTCGCTGAGGTTGACCGCCGCGGCGCGGAAGCCGAGCTCGCGGTGGGTCGTCCAGTCGAGCCGGAAGTGGACACCCTCGACCAGCGCATCCTGCGTGACGATCACACCCCCGGAGAGGCGCAGGGCGTCGTTCTCGATCCCGCGCGCGAGGCCGCGCCGCTCGAGCTCCGCGAGCAGGCCGAGCTCGCCGAGCTCAGAGAGCCGCATCGACCGCCTCCCGCAGCGCAGGCAGGTCGCGGACGGCGCGGATGACCGCCACCCCGGCCGCGCCGGCGCAGATGCACGCCGCGGCGTTCGAGGCGTCCACGCCGCCGATCGCGACCACCGGGACCGAGACCGCGCCGCAGATCCCGGCGAGACCATCGAGGCCGATCGCGGGATCGGCGTCCGGCTTCGACGGCGTCGCCCAGACGGGCCCGGCGCCGACGTACGCCGCTCCGAGCGCCTCGCCCTCGAGCGCCTCGTCGACCGAGGCGGCGGAAGTGCCGAGCAGCAGGCCCTCGGCGACCGCCCGCGCGGCGCCCTCGTCCGTGCGGCCGAGGTGGACGCCGTCCGCGCCGAGCCGCAGCGCCGCCTCGACGTCGTCGTTCACGACGAAGGCCGCGCCGAGGTCACCGAAGCCACGGCCCGCCTCGACGAGCTCCCCCGTGGCCGCGCCCTTGCGCCGCAGCTGCACCACGGTCGCGCCGCCGTCGACCGCGGCGCGGGCCGCCCCGAGATCCTCGACGAGCGCGTGCAGCCTCACCGCGCCCGCGCGTCGAGCGACCCGGGGTCGAGCGCCGCCAGCGCGTCGTAGAGCGCCACGTGGAACGACCCCGGCCCCTTCGCCTCGCGCGCCGCGTCCTCCCCGGCGACGCCGAACGCGACGAGCGCCTCCGTCGCGGCCGCCAGCGGGTCGTCCGCGCGGACGCCGAGGAAGCAGCCCGTGATCGCGGTGGACATGCAGCCCGTGCCGGTGACCGCGCCGAGCAGCTCGTGCCCGTTCGCGACCGCGTGCACGGTCTCGCCGTCGGAGACGTGGTCGACCGGCCCCGTGACCGCGACGACGGCTCCGAGCGTCTGCGACGCCTCGCGCGCGAGCTCCGGCCCGCCCGCGCCGCCGACCGCCTCGACGCCGCGGATCTCCGCCGCGCGGCCCGCCAGCGTCGCGACCTCGGCCGAGTTGCCCCGCACGACGGCGAGCTCGAGCTCGCCCAGCAGCCGCCGGGAGACCTCCGTGCGGTAGCGCGTCGCGCCCGCGCCGACCGGGTCGAGCACCACCGGCACCCCCGCGCGGTTCGCGGCGCGACCGGCCGCGAGCATCGCCTCGACCCACTCGTCGGAGAGCGTGCCGATGTTGAGCACGAGCGCCGAGGCGGCGGAGGCCATCTCCTCCACCTCCTGGAGCGCGTGCGCCATCACCGGCAGCGCGCCGAGCGCGAGCGTCGCGTTCGCGGTCTCGTTCATGACCACGAAGTTCGTGATCTGGTGGACGAGGGGCTTGCGCTCCCGGATCAGCGCGAGGTCGGAGCCGGTACTCATGCCGCTCCTCGCACGCCGATCACGTCCACTGGGCCGTCCCCTTGGCCGATCTCCGCGAGCCCCTGGGCGACCGCGCGCGAGGCCGCCTCAGCCGCGCCGCGAGCAGCATCCTCCAGCGGCAACCCGTGCGCCAGCAGCGCGGCGAGCGTCGCCGAGTGCGTGCAGCCGGCGCCGTGCGTCGCCTGCACGTCGTGACGCGTGACGGGGATCTCGACGTGGCTCTCGCCGTCGAAGAGGTGGTCGACCGGCTCGCCGTGCCCTCCGGTGACGATCACCGCGGGAGCGCCGAGCTCGTGTAGCCGCCGCGCGAGGTCGCGCTTCGTGCCGTCGCCGACCAGCGCCTCCGCCTCCGGAAGGTTCGGCGTGACCACCGTCGCGAGCGGAAACAGCCGTGAGACGAGCGCGTCGACGGCGCCGAGCTCGAGCAGCCGCGCGCCGGAGGTCGAGACCATCACCGGGTCGACCACGAGCGGCACCGGACGGTCGGCGAGAACGTCGGCGACCGTCTCGATCGCCGCCGCCGAGAACAGCATCCCGGTCTTGGCCGCGTCGGCGCCGATGTCGTCGAAGACGGCCTCCAGCTGCGCGCGCACGAACTCGGGCGGCACCTCGAGCACCCCCGACACACCCGTCGTGTTCTGCGCCGTCAGCGCCACGATTGCGCTCATGCCGTGGCAGCCCGCGGCCGCGAACGCCTTCAGGTCGGCCTGGATGCCCGCGCCGCCGCCCGAGTCGGAACCGGCGATCGTCAACGCTCGTGGAACCACTTTCGCTCCCTTCGCCGGCATGACCCGGATCAGGTTCGGCGGGTGTGATCTCAGCCCGTGAGGGCACCCCGGTCGGCGGAGGGTAGCGTGGACGCCCATGGCCGTGCGCCCTTTCGATCCCGCGACCGCCTCCGAGAGCACGCTCGACGGCGTGTACGGCGTCCTAGTCCACTGCCACACGGAGTCGAACCCCGAAGAGCCGTATCGCACGCGCCCCGAGATGGAGGCGTTCCTGCGGCACCCGCCCGCCTCGGACCTGCGCGATCACTGGCTCGCCGAGGAGGCGGGCGGCTGTGTCGGCTTCGCCCAGCTCCTGGCCGCGCGCGGCGCCACCGTCGCCCGGGCGGAGATCCAGGTCGAGCCCGATGCGCGCGGCCGCGGGCACGGCACGGCGCTGCTCGCCGCGTTGCGTGACCGGGCGGGCTCGCGCGGAGTCCGCGTCCTGGTCGGCACCCATGCAACGGCCGCCGGCGCGTCGTTCGCCGCGCGGCGAGGGGCGCAGGACGCACAGCGGGAGGTGCGCTCGCTCCTCCGGCTACCGCTCGACGGCGGCCTCGTCTCCCGCCCGGTTCGCGGCTACCGGCTTCGGAGCTGGATCGGCGCGGCGCCGGAACCGCTCCTTGCCTCGTATGCGGATGCGCGCGGCGCGATCAACGACGCTCCGTCCCCCGCGGACGAGGAACCCGACGTCTGGGACATGGCACGCGTTCGCGACCTCGAAGCGGCGCTCGAGCGGCGCGATCGGGAGGTGCGCGTCACCGTGGCGACCGAGTCCGGCGGCCAGGTGGTTGCGTTCACCGAGCTGCGCGTCGACCGCACGCCGGGCGCCGTCGCCCGCACGGAGGACACCGCGGTGGTGGCCGAGCACCGGCGGCGCGGGCTCGGCCGGTGGGTCAAGCTGGAGTCGCTCCGGCGGCTCCAGGAAGAGCGGTCGGACGTCGAGCTCGTGACCACCGGCAACGCCGAGGAGAACCACGCGATGCTCGAGCTCAACCGCCAGCTCGGGTTCTCGCGGGTCGCGGTCTACACGAACTGCGTCCTCGAGCTGCAGGGCTAGCATCGGCGGCATGGCCGAGGCGCGCTACGACGGGCTCGCCGAGTGGTACGAGGGGTTCCGGCGCGAGCTCTCCGGCCACGAGCTCGACGCGCTCCGCCGGCTGCTCGGCCCGGGCGACGGCCGCTGCCTCGACGTCGGCTGCGGGACCGGCGTGCCCACGCTGGCGGTCGCCGAGCTCGGCTGGTCGACCGTCGGGGTCGACCTCTCGGGCGACCTGCTCGAGCGGGCCCGGAGCCGCGGCCTCGAGGTCGTCGAAGCACCTGCGGACGCGCTGCCCTTCGAGGACTCGAGCTTCGACGCGGCCACCTCGTTCTGGACCCACACGGACATCGACGGGTTCGCGGAGGCCGTGGCCGAGGTCGCCCGGGTGCTGAAGCCCGGGGGGCCGTTCGTCTACCTGGGCGGCCACCCGTGCTTCGTCGGGCCCCACTCGCTCTTCGTCGAGGCGGAGGGCGTGCCCGAGCTCGCCCTCGGTTACCGGCGCACTGGGCGCTACGACGGCTCGGCCTTCGGCGTCGGGCACCCGGAGGGCGTGCGCATCCGCGTCGGCGCGGTGCACCTCACGCTGCACGACTTCTTCGCCGCCTTCACCGAGGCGGGCTTTCGCATCGAGCGCTTCGAGGAGCTCGCGGTCGAGCGCGACTACCCGCACATCGTCGGCCTCAGGGCGCGCCTGTGAGCGTGACCGCCGGCTGGGCCGGGCTGCTCGAGGGCGAGGAGCTCGCGCACCTCGAGCTCGTTCCGGCACGCGAGGCCCAGGTCGCACCCGTTCCCGAGGGGCTGCATCCGCGCGTGCGCGAGGCGCTCGCCGCGCAGGGGATCGACCAGCTCTACGGCCACCAGGCGCAGGCGTGGGAGGCTGCGGCCCGTGGCGAGCACCTCGTCGTCACGACCGGCACCGCGTCCGGGAAGACGCTCGCCTTCAACCTTCCCGTCCTCGACGCCCTCGCGCGGGAGCCGAAGCGGCGCGCCCTCTACCTCTACCCGACGAAGGCGCTGGCGCAGGATCAGCTCAGAGCGCTCGGCTCGTTCCGCCTCCCCAAGCTCCGCGCCGCGATCTACGACGGCGACACCCCCGCCGACCGCCGCTGGCAGGTACGCAAGTGGGCGAACCTGATCCTCTCGAACCCCGACATGCTCCACGTCGGCGTGCTCCCGCACCACGACCGCTGGGGCGACGTCCTCTCGAACCTCACCTACGTGATCGTCGACGAGGCGCACGTCTACCGCGGCGTCTTCGGCTCCCACGTCGCCAACGTGCTCAGGCGCCTGCGTCGGCTCGCGCGCGTCTACGGCGCGGACCCGCAGTTCCTGCTCGCCTCGGCGACGATCGCGAACCCCGGCGAGCTGGG
>DASSQK010000068.1:0-3701 GCA_035702555.1 Gaiellaceae bacterium
CGAGCCCGGCGTGGAAGTGGCTGCCCCGCGGCCCGAACGCGTTTCCGACCGGTGCCTCGACAGGCCACGCCAGCGCGATCGGGCACGTGGGAGGCGGGCGCCGCAGGGCGGCGACGGTGCTCGCGCCGGCGACGCCGTCCGTCCGCAGGCCGGCCCAGCGCTGGAAATGGTGCAGCGCACGCTCGGTGTGGTACCCGAGCGCGCCGTCGATCGCCGCCGACGGGAAGCCGTGCCATGCGAGCAGGAACTGCAGGGCCGCCACGTCCCAGCCCCGCGCGCCACGTGCCAGCAGCCGGCTGCCGAGGACGTGGCGGCCGTACCGGCCCAGCGCCTCGCGCGTGCTCGTGGCCGCGACTCCGCTCGGCGGGAGGCCGGCGCGTCGCTGGAAGCGCTTGACCGCGGCGGTCGTCAGCGGCCCGTTCAGACCGTCGATCGACCCCGCGTAGAGGCCGCGCGCGTGGAGCGCGACCTGCAGCGCGGCGACGCCGGCGTCGCGGGATGCCGCCGCGCGCGCGGGAAGCGCCAGCGCCACAAAGGCGAGGAGAACGACGGTGAGCCTGAGGCCGCAGGCGCCCATACCGCTCCTTGTCGGGAATGACGGGTCGGAGATTCGAGCCGCTACCGGATAAGTACCCAGAGCAGCAGGGCGACGACGAGGATCACGAGCACGAGCGCGCCGACCGCTGCGGCGACCCCGAGCTGCAGGGTCGCGGGCGCGGCGTCCTCCCGGCCCCGGCCGGCGACCCGCGCGAGGCGGTCCTTGCGGTCTCCTCCCCGTTCCTCCACGAGCGCCGCGTTCCCGCGGCGGCCGCGCCGTAATCTCAGGCGCTCAGCTTCTCGCGGAGGCGCTCGTTGACGACCTTCGGGTTCGCCTTCCCGCCGGTCTCCTTCATCACCTGGCCGACGAAGAACCCGAGCAAGCCCTCCTTGCCGCCGCGGTAGGCGGCGACCTGCTGCTCGTTCTCGATCAGGATCCGGTCGATCACCGGGTCGAGCTCGTCCACGTCCGCGATCGCGGCCTCGGCGAGGTAGCGGTCGGCCGAGAAGTCGGGCGACGCGCTCGCGGCCAGCGCCTCCGAGAAGGCCGAGCGCTGGATCTCGCCGCGCCGCTCGATCACCTTCCCGAGCTCCTCCGCGTTCACGGCCCCGGAGTCGAGCCCGAGGGCCGCCAGCTCGTTCATCACGACGTTCGCGACCGCCGCGCGGTCGCCCGGGATCCGGGAGTAGAGCCCGTCGCGTCCGCTCGTGACCAGGCCCTCGGCGAGCGCGAAGCCGACCTCCGACTCCAGGCGGCGAATGCGAGCGGACGGCGACTCGGGCAGCTCGCCGCGCAGGGTCTCGACGAGCTCTCGCGCCGGCTCGAGCGGGACCAGGTCCGGCTCCGGGAAGTAGCGGTAGTCCTGCGCCTCCTCCTTCGAGCGCAGCGGCGGTGCGGCCTCGTTGCCCGGGTCGAAGTGGAGCGTCTCCTGCTCGACCTCGCCGCCGGACTCCCAGATCTCGACCTGCCGCCGCACCTCTCGCTCGATGCCCTTCGCCGCGAAGTTGAAGGAGTTCATGTTCTTCAGCTCGGTCCGGGTGCGCAGCTCGTCCGAGCCTTCCGGCCGCACCGAGACGTTGACGTCGAACCGCAGCGAGCCCTTCTCCATCTCGGCGTCCGAGATCCCGAGCTCGACGACGGTCTGGCGCAGGAGCTGGAGGAACCGCTTCGCGTCCTCGGACGAGCGGAGGTCGGGCCTCGTCACGATCTCGACCAGCGGCGTTCCGGCCCGGTTGAAGTCGACGAGCGAGCGGTCGGCGCCGTGGATCCGCCCCTCGGCGCCGCCGACGTGGACCGTCTTCGCCGCGTCCTCCTCGAGGTGTGCGCGCTCGATCCCGACGACGGCGTCGCCGTCAGGCCCGGGCACGGTGAGGCCCCCGTCCACGCAGAGCGGCTCGTCGTACTGGGAGATCTGGTAGCCCTTCGGGTTGTCCGGGTAGAAGTAGTTCTTGCGGTGGAAGACCGCGCGTTCCGGGATCCGGCAGCCGAGCGCGTGGCCGAGCAGGATCGTCCACTCGACCGCCTTGCGGTTCGGCACGGGCAGCGCACCCGGGAGCGCGAGGCAGACCGGGCACGTGTGCGTGTTCGGTGGGTCGAAGTACGCGACCTCGCAGCGGCAGAACATCTTCGTCCGCGTCTTCAGGTGGACGTGGATCTCCAGGCCGATGACCGGCTCCCAGCTCATGTGCGCAGCCGCTCCGGGACGAAGTCGAAGCCGAGCGCGCGCTCGAGCGCGTGGCCGGCGCGGAAGAGCAGGTTCTCGGAGAACTGCCGGCCGATCAGCTGGAAGCCGACGGGGAGGCCGTCGCTGAGGCCGCACGGGATCGACAGTCCGGGGAGGCCGGCCATGTTCGACGGGATCGTGAGCAGGTCGGCCGCGTACATCGCGAGCGGGTTCGCGGTGCGCGCGCCGAGCTCGAAGGCGACCGTCGGCGAGGTCGGGCTGACGAGGACGTCGAACTGCTCGAACGCGGCGTCGTGCTCCTGGCGGATGACCGTCCGCACCTTCTGCGCCTGGCCGTAGTACGCCTCGTAGTAGCCGGCCGAGAGCGCGTAGGTGCCGAGCATGATCCGGCGCTTCGGCTCGTCGCCGAAGCCGGCGTCGCGGGTGCGCTCGTACATCGTGCGCACGTCGCCGTCCTCGACCCGCAGGCCGTAGCGGACGCCGTCGTAGCGGGCGAGGTTCGACGACGCCTCCGAGGGGGCGATCAGGTAGTAGCAGGGCAGGCCGTACTCGACCGAGCGCGGCAGGCGGCACTCCCCCACCTCGGCGCCGAGCTCGCGGCAGAGCTCGATCGTGCGGTTCGCGGCCTCGGTGACGCCCGGCTCGATCCCTTCCGCCTCGTTCAGCTCCTGCGGGACGCCGACGCGGACGCCCTTGAGGTCCTCGGCCTCCGGGATCTCGACCGGCTCCGGAAGGTCGACGGTGGTCGAATCGGCGGGGTCGCGGCCGGCGATGATCCGGTGCAGGAGCGCGCAGTCGCGGACGGTCTTCGCGATCGGCCCGACCTGGTCGAGGCTCGAGGCGAAGGCGACGATGCCGTAGCGCGAGACCGTGCCGTAGGTCGGCCGCAGGCCGACGACGCCGGAGAGCGCTGCGGGCTGCTTGATCGAGCCCCCGGTGTCGGAGCCGAGCGCCCACGGGGCGAGCCCGCCCGCGACGGCGGCGGTCGAGCCGCCCGAGGAGCCGCCGGGCACGCGGGTGGGGTCCCACGGGTTCCGCGTCGGCCCGTATCCCGAGTTCTCCGTCGAGGAGCCCATCGCGAACTCGTCGAGGTTCGTCTTGCCGAGCAGCGGCAGGCCCGCGTCCTTGCAGCGAGCCGCCACCGTCGCGTCGTAGACGGGCCGGTAGCCGGCGAGGATCTTCGAGGCGGCCGTCGTCTCGACGCCGCGGGTCGAAATCACGTCCTTGAGCGCGATCGGGACGCCGGCGCCGTCCGACTCCTCGACCGTGCAGAGGTACGCGTGGAGCTCGGGGTCGCGCTCGGCGATCGCGTCGAGATACGCGCGGTGCAGCTCGGCGCCGCTGGCCTCGCCGCGCTCGACGAGCCCCATCGCCTCCTCGGCCGTCAGCCGCAGCGTGTCGATCACGCGGCCGTCCCTCGAACCGCCCCCAAGGGATCCCCGGGACCCCTGCAGACACCGTAGCCGCGGCGGGCGCGCG
>DASSQK010000069.1:0-3488 GCA_035702555.1 Gaiellaceae bacterium
CGGTCGCTCGTCATCGCGTCGAAGGCGTCCGCGACGGCGAGCACCCGCGCCTCGAGCGGGATCTCCTCGCCCGCCTTCCCGCTCGGGTAGCCGGTGCCGTCCCAGCGCTCGTGGTGGTAGAGCACGTACGGGATCGCCGCGCGCAGGGAGGCGACGCGTAGCAGGAGCCTCGCGCCGTTCTTCGGGTGCTTGCGGATCTCGGCCAGCTCGTCGTCGTCGAGCCGGCCCACCTTCTTCAGCACCGCGTCCGGGACCGCGAGCTTCCCGATGTCGTGCAGCGGCCCGCCGAGCCGCAGGGACTCGATCCGCTCCTCGCTCCAGCCGAGCCGCTTCGCGAGCGCCTCGGCGAGCTCGGTCACGCGCGACGAATGGCCGCGTGTGTACGGATCCCTCGCCTCGATCGCCCCCGTCAGCATCGTCAGCATGTGCACGCGGGCGCAGACTTCAATGCGCTCCCGCGGTTCCCTGCTTCCAGATCCCGGTCACGGGCCGGGCGCGGGCCGACCGGCCCAGGTGCGGGAGGCCGAGGCCGTCCTCGATCGTCCGCAGCAGTCCGTAGTGCGTCATCGGCGAACGGAAGTGCGAGGCCGGCCGCACGAGCGGGCCGAGCGCGAGCGCGGGCACGCCGTTCCCCGCGCTGTACGCCTCGTCGAAGACGACGAACACGGCGGTTCGCGGCACGCGCAGGAGCGGCGGCAGGAAGCGGTGCAGCCAGGCGTCGCCGACCGAGACCGGGCAGTCGTGCATGTCGTGGCACAGGTTCGGCACGACGAGCGCGAAATCCGGCAGGCGCCGCGGCGAGAGCTGCGAGAGCGGCACGACGTCCCGCCGCTGCTTCGAGCTGCGCAGGACGTCGCGGAAGTAGAGGAACGGGACGTGCTTCTTCGCGTAGCGCCCGGCAGACGGGCCGGTCCAGCCCGGCCGCGGCAGCCCTTCGGCATAGGCCTTCCACGTCAGCCCCCTGGCCTCCAGCGCGCCGGCGAGGTTTGGCGCGGCGACGGTGCAGGACGTGCAGTCGGTCGTGACGCCGTGCGTCGAGCCGGAGATCAGCGCGAGGTAGTTCGGCAGGCTCGGGTGCGCGACGCCGCGGTAGCCGCTGAGCACCGCTCCTCGCCGGGCGAAGGCGTTGAACGTGGGCGCCGCGCGGTTCCCGAGCACGGCGTCGCGCGGCTTGTTCTCGAAGACCACGACGACGACGTGACCGAACCGCGGCACCGGCCGCCGCGCTGCGCCGGCACCGGCACAGAGCACGAACACCGCCGCGACGAGGATGGCACGAACGAGAGCGCTCACTCCGGGAGTGTGGCGAAGGCCATCAGGATCGCGTCGACATAAGCGCCGGCGCGGCGGTAGTGGTTGCGGCGGTAGCCCTCGCGCACGAAGCCGAACGACTCGTACAGCGCGATCGCGGGCGCGTTGTCGGGGAAGACGTGCAGCTCGAGCTTCGAGACGCCGCTCTCGCGCGCCCAGTCGGCCGCGCGGGCGAGCAGGGCGCGGCCGATCCCGCGGCGCCGGTAGCTGCGGGCGACCATCAGCCCCAGGTCCGCGACGTGGAAGCTCGCCGGGTGCGGGTCGCGGGCCACGGAGAGCCGGCCGACGAGGCCCTCCGGGGCCTCGGCCACGAAGACCGCGGCGTGCGGCGAGCGGCGGACCGCCCGCAGGTACCGCCGCTCCGCCGCCGGCGCGCGCCACTCGTCCGACGCGAGCAGCCATCCCTCCGGCTCGCCGCCCACCTCTCGCGCGAGCGCCACGAGCGCGGCCGCGTCGCCCGGCTCCGCTTGCCGAATGCGAAACGAGGTCACGCCACGACGACGCCGTGGCCGCCGCGCCTGGGGTCGCCCGCAGCCGCGAGCGTCCCGTCCTCCAGCAGCTCGACACCGGCCGCGCCGCCGAAGAACAGGTTGCGGTCCCGCCAGCGCAGGAGCTCGTACCCGCGCGTCTCGAGGCGGTCGACCTCGGCCGGGTCGTTGCCTCCCTCGACGTGGACCTTGCCGTCCTCGAGGTGGACGCGGGGCCGCGCGAGGGCCTCCTCGATCCCGAGGCCGTGCGCCACGGTGTTGACGACGATCTGCAGGATCGCGCCGCGAAGCCGCAGCGAGCCCGCGCTGCCGACGACGAGGCGCGGCCGGCCGTCGGCGATCACGAGCGACGGGGCCATGCCGCTGGTGAAGCGCACGCCGGGGCGCGGCGCCGAGAGGTCGAATTCGCCGAGCATGTTGTTCAGCTGGATGCCCGTTCCCGGGACGATCACGCCGGAGCCGGCGCCGGTGGACGCGGTCAGCGAGGCGGCGTTGCCCTGCGCGTCGACGACCGAGATGTGCGTCGTCCCGCGCCGCAGCTCCGGCAGCTGCGCACGGATGCGGCGCGTGACCGCGGCGAGATGGCGCGGGTCGGCGAGGCGGCGCGCGAGGCCGCCGCGGTAGAGCTCGCGCGTGAAGCGCGGGTCGGCGGCCGCGTCCTCCTGCTCCCGCATGATCTCGACGAGCTGCGCCATCGCCTCGGCGCTCCCGACCCGTCCCGCGATGCCCATCCGGTCGAGCAGCCGCAGCCCGAGGCCGATCAGCACGCCGCCCCTCGACGGCGGCGGGTTCGAGTGGAACTCGTGGCCGAGGAACGGGACGCGCACCGGCCGCCGCTGCACCACGCGGTACTCGCGCAGGTCGCGCAGGGTGATGTCGCCCCCGCCATCGCGCACGTACTTCGACAGCGCGTGGCCGAGCTCGCCGGTGTAGAGGTCTCGCGGCCCCTTCTCGGCGAGGTGCTCGAGCGTGCGCGCGAGGTCGTCGAGCACGAGCCGGTCGCCGGCGACGAGGTGGTTGCCGTTCAGGCTGTACATCGCGCGGCCCTCGTCGGTGTGGCGGAGGATTGGGTCGAGCAGCGCGTGCAGGTATGCCTGCGGCTCCAGGAGGACGACGCCCTCGCGCGCGGCCGCGATCGCAGGCTCGAGGAGCACCGGCCACGGCAGCGTCGCGAAGCGGCGGTGCGCCTCGCCGAGCCCCGCCGCCGCGCCCGGCACCGCGCAGGACGCCGGCCCGATCCGGAAGAACTGCGACGAGTCGGGCGTGAAGTCGATCCCGACCGCCTCCATCGCGTGCGCGCCCGGCTTCCGCAGCCCGAGCCCCGGTACCGCGACGAAGTGGTCGAGGACGCGCGTCGAGCGGTCGTGCGCGTGATGGACGAGCATGAAGCCGCCCGCGCCCGGCCCCGTCAGCGGGCTCTCGGTGACCCACGAGACGAACGCCGCGGCGATGCAGGCGTCGACGGCGTTCCCGCCCTCGGCCAGCACCTGTGCGCCAGCCTCGGCGGTGAGGCGGTGTCCTGCGGCAACGGCCCCACGCATGGCACACAGGCTAAACGGGCTGCGGGGTTATCCTCCCGGGGACTGCCGTGACGAGCGCCACTCCCCTCAGGCGCGAGGCGATCCTCTCCGCCGCCGCGGCCGCGGCCCTCGCCGCGGCTCTCCTCTGGCTCGGGCCTCCCGGAACCGA
>DASSQK010000070.1:0-4004 GCA_035702555.1 Gaiellaceae bacterium
CGTCGTCAGGTTCGTGTTCGCCGCGGGGATCTCCGGGAGCGCGGAAGCGTCCACGACGTAGAGGTTCTCGAAGCGGAGCACCCGGCAGCGCTCGTCGAGCACCGAGCCGATCGCGCAGGTGCCGACCGGGTGGAAGAAGCCGCGCGCGGTGGCGCGGACGTGCTCCTCCGCCTCCACCGCGCCGCCCGGCCGCAGCTCGGCGCCGGCGTACGGCCGCACCTCGGGCTCCTCGACCAGCTCCCGGAGCCGCTCGAACGCCTCCGTCAGCACCTCGACGTCGCGCTCGTCGCGCAGGAAGCCGTGGTCGATCGCGAGCGGCGCCTCCGGGTCGCGCCCGTTCAACCGCACCGACCCGCGGGAGCGCGGCTTCATCGCGAACGCGGCTCCGCTGATCTCCGGCCCGACGTCGAGCGCGGGGAAGACGAACAGGTCGCGCACGCCCGGTGGGCACGAGCGACTCGCGACGGCGATCGTGACCTGGCCCATGTAGAGCCCGTGCTCGGCCTCGTGGGCGGCCGTCTCGTCGAGCAGCCGTTGCGTCGGCTCCCACGCGGCGCCGACGCCGACGTGGTCGGTCAGGCCCTCGCCGACCGGCAGCTCGGCGACCTCGCCACCCGGACCGATGCCGCTCCGCAGGAGGATCCCGGGCGAGCCGTACGCGCCGGCCGAGACGACGACGACGTCGGCCTGGAGCTCACGCCTGCCGGCGACGGCGCCCGTCGCCCGCCCGTCCTCGACCAGCACCCGGTCGACGAGCGTGTCCGCGAGGATGGTCAGGTTCTCCCGCGCGCGTGCGGGGTCGACGTAGGCGAAGCCCGTGTGCCAGCGCACGCCGTCGACGATGTTCACCGGGTGGACGATCGCGTCCTCGCCGCCGGCGTCTCGGAACGCGCGGTGCCACGGCGTCAGCTCCTCGTCGGCGAGCACGTGCCCGCGCAGCGTCTCGTAGGCCCGCCGCAGGTACGGCGCGAACGTCTCGTACGACCACTCGGGGCTCCAGTCGTAGTCCGACGGCGCGCCCTCGAGCAGCACGCAGGCGTTGTGCGCCGAGCACCCGCCGAGGATCCTCGCGCGCGCCTGCGAGCGGTCCTCGTGGTCGTCGCGCTCCCAGAGATGCGATTCGAGTGCCAACCAGCGCGGGTCGAGGATGTCGGCGGGCCAGCGCCCCTCGGCGAGGTGGCCGTAGTCGGGCCCGGCCTCGACGAGGCAGACGCTGCGCTCGCGGCTCTCGCTCAGCCGCGCGGCGAGCGCGCACCCGGCCGCGCCGGCGCCGAGCACGAGCACGTCGTAGCGCTCAGCTGTTGGCATCGAGCCATTCTCTCGCCTCCCGCACCGAGCGCAACCGGACGAAGCGTGGGTCGTCTCCGTAGAGCGACGGCCACTCGCACCGATGGCGCAGATGCGTCCTCAGCATCCACCCGAAGAGGGAGTCGCGGCCCCAGAAGGCCCCGCGCCAGCTCTCCTTGTTGCCGCCCCAGAGCTGCTCGTCGGCCCGCATCCGCTCCATCGTCCGCCGCCAGACCCGCCGCAGCTTCAGCCGGAGCGGCAGGTCGAGCCACACGATCGTGTCGGCCGGGCCGATCACGAGGTCGCCGAGCTTGCGCTCGTAGTTGCCGTCGATCACCCACCCGTCTAGCGGAGCGATCGCCTCGGCGACGCTCGCGCGGAACTCCCCGTCGCTCGGCTCCTGCCAGCCCGGTGACGCCCAGTGCAGCGCGTCGAGCTCGACGAAGGGAACGTCGAGGCGCCGCGCGAGCTCCTGCGCGAAGGTGGTCTTGCCCGACCCGGAGGTTCCCTTCACGTTGATGCGCCTGCCCATGCGACGATCGTACGGTGGCGACGGTTCTGGTCACCGGCGCGAGCGGGAGGTTCGGGCAGAAGGCGATGCGCGTGCTCGCGGGTGCGGGCCACGAGGCGCGGCCGTTCTCGCGCAGCGACGGCGGCGACCTGCTGACCGGCGCGGGTCTCGCGGAGGCACTCGGCGGCGTCGCTTGGGTGCTGCACGCCGCCAGCGACTCGGACACGCGCCACGGCGCCGACGACGTCGAGGCGACGAGGAATCTCCTGGCGGCGGCGGGGCAGGTCGAGCACCTGCTCTACCTCTCGATCGTCGGCGTCGACCGGATCCCGTACCGCTACTACCGGAACAAGCTGGCCTGCGAGCAGCTGGTGGTCGGGACCGAGATCCCGTTCACGATCCTGCGCGCGACGCAGTTCCACGAGCTCGGCGAGAGCGTCCTGCGCGGAAAGGAGCGGCGCTGGCTCTCGACGATCTACCCGTTCGACTTCAAGGTGCAGCCCGTCGCGGCGCAGGAGGTGGCCGAGCGGGCGGTGCAGCTCCTCGCCGCGCCGCCGCACGAGGGCGTCGTCGAGCTCGGCGGCCCCGAGATCCTGACCGTACGCGAGGCGGTCGACACCTGGCGCGACCTGCGCGGCCCGCTGCGCGTGCTCCCGCTGCCGTACCCGGGGAAGGTCGCGCGCGCGTTTCGCGAGGGCCTCAACACGACCGACCGCGCCGAGGGCCGCCAGACCTGGCGCGAGTTCGTCTCCTCGCTCGACTAGCCCAGGGCCGCAGTGAGCGTGGCGAGATCCGCGCGCCACTGCTCCTCGGGGACCGGCGGGAGGATGTCGTCCCAGATCGCCGCGAAGCTGTCGCTCAGCTGGCGCATGCGGGCCGGGCGGGCCATGAACCACCAGTGCAGGTGCTCGCTCCCCTCGCCCCAGCGGGCGATGTGCACGCGGCCGATCCCCCCGACGGCCCGGATGGCGCGCTCGACCCGCTGCAGCAGCGGCCCGAGCTCCGCCGCCAGCTCGGGCGGCAACGTCTCGATGTCGTAGTGCTCCTTGGGCTCGAGGATCAGGACGAGCGGCAGCCCGGTCGGGCCGAGCGCCGTCAACTGCCAGTGCTCGTCCTCCCAGACCAGGTCGTCCGCGGCCTTGTCGCAGGCGTGGCAGTCGATCCCGGCCTCGCCCCTGCGCCGCTTCTCGTCCGCGGCCGGCGGCTGGAGCGGGCGCGGCCGGAGCTCGCCCTCGAACGGCCACGTCTCCCACTCCTCGATGGGCGGTATCCGCAGCGCGTCCTTGGCGCGCGCGTACAGCTCCTCTGGCGTCTCGGGCACGGGGCGCGATCGTAGTCGCTAGAAGTCGACGAAGCTGTCGAACGGCCGGTCGTAGGCCTCGCGCGGGCCGGTGCGGAGGACGACCCACTCGTGCTCGTCCTCGCTGCCCTCCTCCTCGACCTTCCAGCCGAGGTTCGCGACGCAGAAGCCGGTCGCGCGGCGGACGGCCGGAAGCTGTTGGTCGTCCGCGAAGACGACCGCGCCGGGGCTCAGCAGCCTGCCGCAGTAGACGAGATCGAGGAACACTCCCTCGAAGCGGTGGTTGCCGTCGACGAAGGCGAGGTCGAACCGGCGGCCCTCCGCGAGCAGCCTCGGCAGGACGACCTCGGACCCTTCGGCGTGGAACTCGACGAGCTCGCGCACGCCCGCTTCCTCGAGCGCGCGGAGGCCTGCGTCGACGTGGCCCTTCGGCAGATGAGGATCGATCGCGAGATGCCGCGTCTCCGGGCCGTTGGCGAGGAGCCCTTCGCAGATGAAGAGCGTCGAGATCGCATAGCCGAGACCCGTCTCGAGGGTCCGCCGGGCTCCTTCGCGGCGAACCCAGCCACGCAGGGCTGCTCCCTCCTCCGGCCCGATCGCCACGGGCGCGAGCCCGTCCAGCACGAGCCGATCGCGCACCCGCCGTAGGCGCCCGGCCGCATCCACTGCCGAAACGCTAACGTCGGAGGCGTGGACTGGCCAGCGTCGTTCTACGAGCTGAAGCGGGGGGCGGGCTGCCCGATGTGCGAGCAGGGCCGGCCCGAGGAGACCGAGCACGGAGCGCGGTTCTTCGCCGGCGAGGTCGCGGACGCCTACCTCCAGAAGGAGGCCGTCCAGCGCGGCTACTCGGTCGTCGTCTGGCGCGGGCGCCACGTCGCCGAGCCGACCGAGCTCTCGCGGGACGAG